>NZ_JBRRBO010000017.1:0-76862 GCF_056756175.1 Stenotrophomonas sp. STEN240
GTGCAACAGGGATGTTCGCCAGCCGGATGTCCTATCGGCTTCGCGGGTGCCGCCGCGCCCGCAAACAAAAGCCGCAGCGGATGTGCTGGGAACGCCCCAGCCGAGCATGGCTCGGCTCTACCTGCGTAGCGCTATCCACACAGGCTGTGTCTTGCTGTATCCACAAGTTGTGGATAAGCCTTTGCAGCCCTTGCGCTGCATGGCTTTGCGGGCGCTGGTGATTTTTTGACCAGAGCCCGCCTGGCCCGGTCAGGCAGGCGCCAAGGTGGCGACGTTACAATGGCCCACCTTTTCAAGACTGGAGTTGTCCATGTCCCGCCAGATCATCAACACCGCCAACGCCCCGGCCGCCATCGGCCCGTACTCGCAGGCCGTGCGTGCCGGCAACACCGTGTATTTCTCCGGCCAGATCCCGCTGGACCCTGCTACCGGCGAGATCGTCGCCGGTGACGTGACCGCACAGGCTCGCCGCGCCTTCGACAACCTCAAGGCCGTGGCCGAGGAAGCCGGTGGTTCGCTCGACAAGATGGTCCGCCTGGGCCTGTACCTGACCGACCTGGGTGAGTTCGCCAAGGTCAACGCCGTGATGCAGGAATACTTCCAGGCCCCGTTCCCGGCCCGTTCCACCATCGAAGTGTCGGGCCTGCCGAAGGGCGCCGCGTTCGAAGTCGATGCGATCATGATCATCGACTGATCCTTACATCGGATCCGGTTGTTGCCGCAGATGCCCGGGAAACCGGGCATCTGCATTTCAGGACGGCGGCAGCCGGGTGCCGCTTGGGGTTTGCCCGGTCCAGCGCTTGAAGGCGCGGCGGAACTCGCGGGCATCATTGAAGCCGAGCTGGTTGCCGATTGCTGCAACCGCAAGCTCCGGGTCCTGCAGCAGTTCCAGCGCACGTTCGGTGCGCACCCGGTCATGTACCTCGGTGAAACTGGTCTCCTCGTCGGCCAACTGCCTGCGCAGGGTGCGCTCGCTCAGGTGCAGGGCCAGCGCGATTTCACTCATCTGCGGGTTGTCACGCAGTCGTGGCCGCAGCTGGCGCTCGACGGCGGCAGTGGTTTCGCCGCGGCCAGCCAAGGTGGCCAACTGCGCATGGCATAGGGACAACGCCTGTTGCGAGGTGACCGGGTTGTAGCTGGCAAATGGCAGCTGCATCCAGCGCTGGTCCAGGACGAGCGCATGGCGTGGCTGGTTGAAGCGCAGTTCGCAGCGGAACAAGGCCTGGTAGTGATCGATGCAGCTCGGTGGCGGGTAGCCCAGTTCCAGCCGCAGCGGGCTGAACTCATTGCCGGCAAGCTCGCGGCCGAGCATCACGATGCTGGAAAACATTTCCTCGCATAGGAAGGGCAGCAGGTCATTGGCCTCGTCCGGCGCCGTGGCGACGATGGCCAAGCTGGTGCTGTTGTTGTCCTCCAGGCTCAGGCTCATCAAAGGGCCAAGATTGCGCTGGTAATCCAGCCCGATCCGCACTGCATCGCCGAACGTGCGCGCGGTCTTCATCGCCAGGCCAAGCAGGCCGAAGTTGCCGCCGTTCTGGTTGCCGCCCATGGCCAGCCCGACCCCGGTGATGGGAAACGTGGGCAGGGCGCGGCGTATCACTTCTATCGCCTGCCGATAGGAAATGCGGGTGCTGGGGTCATTGAGTTGCGTGGCACTCAATTGCAGCCCGTTGAGCCAGTTGTCGCTGTTGAGGCCGAGCTGTTCGGCCAGCAGCAACAGCCCACAGAGCATGTTGGTTGGAACGTTGGCGATGCTCAGGCGGTCGCCGCCGCCACTCCTGCGATGCATGCAAGCCCCTCCAGCTTGTCCGCTTTGCCCCCCCAAGTATGCCGTTCTTGCCCTTCGCGTGAACACTTCCTGAAGGCCAGACTGCGCCCAACATCTGCCGGCGTATGGGAGAAAAAGATAATGCAGCGCAGCATCAGCTGGGTAATCGCCACCGGAGTGGCACTTTTGGCCGGCTGTCAGCAGCAGGCATCCGCGCCGGCCGTGGCCGCCGCCGATGCGGCATTTGCGGCCACCCTGCAGGAGCGCCTGCTCGATGCCAAGCCGGGCGACGTGATCGATATCCCGGCCGGCCGGCATCAGTTCGAGCGCAGCCTGAGCCTGCGCGCTGACGGGGTGACCATCCGTGGCGCCGGCATGGACCAGACCGTGCTCAGCTTCAAAGGGCAGAAGGCCGGTGCCGAGGGGCTGCTGGTGAATGGCGACAACTTCACCATCGAGAACCTCACCATCGAGGACTCCAAGGGCGACGGGCTGAAGATCAGCGAGTCGGAGAACATCACCATCCGTGGCGTCAAGGTGCAGTGGACCGGCGGCCCCAGCACCAAGAATGGCGCCTATGGCATCTACCCGGTGCTGACCAAGAACGTGCTGATCGAGAACACCATTTCCATCGGCGCCTCCGATGCCGGCATCTACGTCGGCCAGTCCGATGGCGTGATCGTGCGCAATAGTCGCGCCGAGCAGAACGTGGCCGGCATCGAGGTCGAGAACACCCGCAACGCAGACGTCTACGACAATGTGGCTACCGGCAATACCGGCGGCATCCTGGTGTTCAACATGCCGGGCCTGTCGCAGCAGGGTGGCAACATCCGCGTGTTCAACAACAAGGTCATCGCCAACAACCACGAAAACTTCGGCGCCAAGGGCACGCCGGTGGCCAGCGTGCCGGCCGGTTCGGGCATCGTCATCAACTCCAACGATGACATCGAGGTGTTCGACAATGAAGTGCGCGACAACGCCACCACCAACATCATCGTTTCCAGCGTCTATTCCACCGGCTACAAGGACAGCAGCGCCTCGGCCAATTTCGATCCCTACCCGGAGCGCATCTACATCCACAACAACACCTTGTCCGGCGGCGGTGACTCGCCCGATGGGCTGGATCTGAAGGCGCTGAAAGTGGCGTTGTATGGCTTGACCGGGAACTTCCCCGATGTGCTGTGGGATGGCTATTACAACAAGGAGCGGATGGTGGACGGGGTCAAGGTTGGCCCGCAGATCTGCCTGCGCAATGTCAGTGGCGTGGTCAACGCCGATGGCCCGGGCGGTTACAAGAACCCGAGCAAGGACGGCAAGCCATTCGAATGCGATCTGCCGCGCTTGCCGGCCATCGACCTGAAGCGTGGTTGAGGCCTGGGCATGCGCAAGCTGATTGTGCGGGGAATGGTGTTGGTCGGTGCCTTGCTGGTGCTGGCCGGGTGCGGCAAGCCGGAAGCGGTGCACTTCTTCGAGCAGGGCCAGCCCGCTACGCTGGATGAGTGGCATGTGCTGCGTGTTCGCGATGGCAGGCTGTCACTCAATGATGGCGTGGTGCCGTATGACCTGAACACGCCGTTGTTCAGTGATTACGCGCACAAGCTGCGCACGGTGTGGATGCCAAAGGGCCAGGCGGCGGGTTACCAGCCCGAGCACGCGCTTGATTTCCCGGTCGGCACCATTCTCAGCAAAACCTTCTACTACCCATTGCCCGCTACTGGCGCGGCCGACGGCAAATCGGTGGCGCGCACGCCACCGGCGCAGTCGTCGCTGCAGGGCGAAACCCTGGACCTGTCGAAGGTACGCCTGATCGAGACGCGGCTGCTGGTCCACCGCAAGGAAGGCTGGGTGGCCTTGCCCTATGTCTGGAACAAGGCGCAGACAGAAGCCCGCTTGCAACGCACCGGCGCCAGCGTCGATCTGGAGCTGGTCGCCGCCGATGGTGCGCGCGAGGCGTTTTCCTATCAGGTGCCTGACCAGAACCAATGCGGCGGCTGCCATATCACCGACAACCGCTCGCGCAAACTGCAGCCGATCGGCCCCAAGGCGCGCCATCTCAATCGCGATTTCGACTATGCCGGCGGCCGCGACAACCAGCTCGCGCATTTGTCGAAACTTGGCTATCTGAAAGACCTGCCGGCGGCGGACCAGTTGCCGCGCATGGCCGATGCCAGCGACCCGGCGGCGCCGCTGGAGGCACGCGCACGCGCCTATCTGGACGTGAACTGTGGGCACTGCCACAGCCGTACCGGGCCGGCCATCACCTCCGGGCTGTGGTTGGACGCGCCCACCCAGGATCACTTGAAACTGGGCATGTGCAAGCAGCCGATCGCTGCCGGCAAGGGCACCGGCAACCGCCGTTACGACATCCAGCCCGGCGATGCCGACGCGTCGATCATCGCCTACCGCATGGACAGCGATGACCCGGCGGTGATGATGCCGGAGGTGGGGCGCGCGGTGGTGCACAAGGAGGGCGTGGCGCTTATCCGGCAATGGATCAATGCGCTGAAGACAAACTGCGATTCGGCGGGCGAAGGCCAGCCGGGCAATACGGGCCCGCCGGCGGTCTGACGCCGGCATACCTCACTGCGTGGGAGAGAACGCGATGCGAGTGAAGCAACGGAATCTGGTAGTTGGTTTGCAGCGGGCCATGGCCGGGCTGATGGTGTTGGGGGCGGCTGCCCCGGCAATGGCACAGTCGGCGACGGAGGATGCTGCCACCACGCTTGATCGCATCACCGTCACCGCGCAGAGCCGGCAACAGGAAATACAGGATGTGCCGATCGCCCTGCAGGTGGTCGACCAGAGCCTGCTCAATGACGTGGCGGCGGAGAACCTGGGCGACATCGACAGCCTGGTGCCCGGCCTGGTGATCAGCGCAGTACAGCCGACCCAGCCCTCGTTCAAGCTGCGCGGTGTTGAAACCGATGACTTCGGCATTGGTACCGATCCGGCGGTGGGCATCTTCGTCGATGGCGTTTACGGCGGGCGCGGTGGTGGCGTGCTGCTGCCGTTCGTCGATGTGGAGCGCATCGAAGTATTGAAGGGCCCGCAGGGCACCTTGTTCGGCCGCAATACCGCCGCCGGTGCGATCTCGCTGATCACCCGCCGGCCGCAAGCCGAAACCGAGGCGCGTGCCACGGTGCGCGTGGGCAACTACGGCAAGAAGTACGCCGACGCGATGTGGAACATCCCGACCGGCGACAACTCCGCGCTGCGCTTCAATGCCTTGATCAACACCAGCGATGGTTGGTTCCAGGACGGTGCCACCGGCAAGGACCTGGGCGGCGAGAACGTCTGGGCCACGCGCGCGGCCTGGCAGACGCGAATCGGCGACAACACCACCGCCTACGTCACCTGGGACCATGAAAGCCTGGACCAGAACGGCCGCGTCACCACCGGCATCGTGCCGTTGCCGGCGTACCCGCAGCGGCCGCCGGTACCGGTGGACCCGGACGACTATCTCGACCCGCGCAAGATCAAGACCTACAGCGATGCCGACAACGCCGAATGGCGCACCTTCGACGGCGTCAGCCTGATCGTCGATCACGCCTTGTCGTGGGGCAACTTCACCTCCACCAGCTCCTGGCGCCAGTACGACTCCACCAACCACACCGAGGAAGACGGTACCAACCGCTTCGACCTGTACGTGGACTCGAAGAACACCGAGAGCAACGAAACCTTCTACCAGGAGTTCAAGTTCTCCGGCAGCAACGAGCGCTTCGACTGGGTGGCCGGCGCCAGCTACTTCAACGAGGACGCGCGCCAGACCAGCGAGGTCAATACCAACACCGAGGCGGTGGACAACATCATCCGCAACATGGGTGTGGCGTATCAGTTGGGCATCCCCGATGGCAGCCTGTTCAACTTCACCTCGATGCTGGCGCAGATGAACGGCATTCCGATCTCGCTGGTCGGCGAAAAGTGGAACGAGCGCTTCAACAACACGCTGGAGACCACTTCATACGCTGCCTTCGGCGATGTCATCTGGAAAGCCACCGACCGCCTGAACCTGACCTTCGGCCTGCGCTACACCCGCGACGAGAAGGACTTCAGCTGGCTCAATACGCCGCGCAATGCGCCGGGGCTGGAGGCCAAGCTGGGCACGCTGGAGGCGGTGGGCTTCTTCCAGGCGCTGGCGCAGATGGGTATCCCGATCACCCGCGAACTGCTGACCTTCGACATGGCCTTCATTGATCCACCGGCCATGGCCAACAAGGGCAAGCTGGTGCGTGACAAGAAGAGCTGGAGTGACTGGAGCCCACGCTTCGTCGTCGACTACCACCTCAACGACGACACCATGGTGTTCGGCTCGCTGGCCAAGGGCTACAAGGCCGGTGGCTTCAACGCGCTGCAGATCGGCCCAGCGTTCGAGAACGAGGACGTGTGGAATCTGGAAATCGGCCTGAAGCAGAGCTTCGATCGCCTCTCCTACAACGTGTCCGTCTTCCATTACCAGTACGACAACCGCCAGGCGATCCGCTTGATCGACCCGGATCCGAACAATCCGGTCGATATCCCCGTCTATGTGTTCGACACCAGCGATCTGGAGGCCACTGGCGTGGACTTCGACATGCGCTGGAAGGTCACCGACGCCCTCACCCTGGATGCGGCGGCGGAATGGATAGATTCCAAGTACAAGAACTACGTGACGCCGGAAGGTGTTGATCTGGACGGGGCACCGACCGGAGAACCGCGTTTCAGCGCATCGGCCGGCGCGGTATATCTGGCTGACCTGGGGGGCAACGGCCAGCTGCGCTTCTCACTGCGTCACGCCTACCGCGGCGCTCAGCGCTGCAACGAAGGCTCCGACCTGCAGGGTGATTGCGGCATCAGCAAGCTGCTCAACATCGGTGAATCCCAGCAGCGTACCGACGTACGCGTGGGCTGGACCTCACCGCTGAAGCATTGGAACTGGGCGGTGTACGCCAACAACGTATTCGACAAGCAATACGTGCGCGGCCTGAACACCTATGGCCACGACCCGCTGGGCGTAGTCGGCGCAACCATCACCGACCCGCGCACCTACGGCCTGGAGATGACAGTGAAGTTCTAACGGCTAAAGCCCCTCTCCCTGTGGGAGAGGGGTTGGGGTGAGGGCCGGCAACACCGCACCAAGGCGCCAATCGACAAAGCAGTAAATCAGCACTTGGGGAGTAGGGAACCCCGGCGTCCAACCACGCCGGGGTTTCTGTTTGCGGCGCATGACGGCATCCTTATGCAATGTCTGCACGCCGTGACCTCGCCACCCTCGATCTATCCACCGAACCACTGAGCCATCTGGCCGGGGTTGGGCCACGGGTGGCAGCCAAGCTGGAAGCCCGTGGCCTGAGCACCTTGCAGGACCTGTGGCTGCATCTGCCGCTGCGTTACGAAGACCGCACCACGCTGCTGCCGATCCGCGCGCTGAAGGCGGGCATGGCTGCGCAGGTGGAGGGTAGGGTGGAAGCGGTGGAGCGTGGCTTCCGCTACCGGCCGGTGCTGCGGGTGGCAATCAGCGACGATTCCGGCGCCAGCCTGGTGCTGCGCTTCTTCCATTTCCGCGCCGCGCAGGTGGCGCAGTTCGCCGTCGGCCGGCGTCTGCGCGCCTATGGCACGCCGCGCGCGGGCCAGCATGGGCTGGAGATCGTGCATCCCAGCTACCACATGCTCGGTGATGGCGAAGATGCGCTGCTGGGCGAACTGCTGGACCCGGTGTACCCGGCGGTGGAGGGAATTGGCCCGGCCAGCCTGCGCAAGCTGATCGGGCAGGCATTGGACCGCTTGCCCGCTGCCGCCGCGCTGGAGTTGTTGCCGCCGGCTTTTCTCGCCGGCATGGGCCTGCCATCGCTGCGTGATGCCTTGCTGACCATGCACCGGCCACCGGCCGATGCGGATATCGCTGCCTTGGGTGCGGGCACACACCCGGCGCAACGGCGGCTGGCGATGGAAGAGCTGCTGGCCCATCACCTGAGCCTGCGCCGGCAACGCATCGCGTTGCAGCAGCACCGCGCGCCTGCGCTGCGCGGCCGCGATGGGCTGGTCAAGGCCTTGCGTGAGTCGCTGCCGTTCAAGCTGACCGGTGCGCAGCAGCGCGTATTCGATGAGATCCGCAAGGACCTGGCGCGCGCGCATCCCATGCTGCGCCTGGTGCAGGGCGACGTGGGCTCGGGCAAGACCGTGGTGGCTGCGTTGGCAGCGATGCTGGCGGTGGAGCGCGGCAAGCAGGTGGCCCTGGCTGCGCCAACCGAACTGCTGGCCGAGCAGCATCTGAACAATCTGCGCAGCTGGCTGGAGCCATTGGACGTACGCGTGGCATGGCTGGCCGGCAAAGTCACCGGCAAGGCCCGCGCCAAGGTGCTTGAAGACGTAGCCAGCGGCCATGCGCAGGTGGTGGTCGGCACGCATGCGCTGATGCAGGACAGCGTGGTGTTCAGCGATCTGGCCCTGGCCATCGTCGATGAACAGCACCGCTTCGGCGTGCACCAGCGCTTGGCATTGCGTGACAAGGGCGCAACGGCCGGGGTGGTGCCGCATCAGCTGGTGATGACCGCCACGCCTATCCCACGCACCTTGGCGATGGCGGCGTATTCGGATCTGGATGTGTCGGCCATCGACGAACTGCCGCCCGGGCGCACGCCGGTACAGACCATCGCCATCAGTGCCGAACGGCGCCCGGAACTGGTTGAACGCATCCGCGTGGCCTGTCAGCAGGGCCGGCAGGTGTACTGGGTATGCACCTTGATCGAGGAGAGTGAGGAAGATGCCGGGCCGGGCAATGCGCGCATGGACGCGCAGGCCGCGCAGACCACGTTTGAAACATTGTCGGCGCAGTTGCCGGAGCTGCGCATCGGGTTGGTGCATGGGCGCATGAAAGCTGCGGAAAAGCAGGCGGCAATGCGCGCATTCAAGCAGGCCGAAACCGATCTGCTGGTCGCTACCACGGTGATTGAAGTCGGCGTCGACGTGCCCAACGCTTCGTTGATGATCATCGAGAACGCCGAGCGCCTGGGGCTGGCCCAGCTGCATCAGCTGCGTGGCCGTGTTGGCCGTGGTGCCACTGCCTCCAGCTGCGTGTTGATGTACCAGGCGCCGCTGTCGGCGATGGCGCGTGAACGCCTGGAGACCATGCGGCTCACCAACGACGGCTTCCTGATCGCGGAAAAAGACCTGGAACTGCGCGGTCCCGGTGAGTTGCTGGGCACCCGCCAGACCGGTCTGGCGGCATTCCGCGTGGCCGATCTGGCACGTGATGCGGGCTTGCTGCCAACCGTGCACGATCTGGCCGAACGTCTGCTCAGCGATGCGCCGGATCTGGCTGACCGGATCGTGCGCCGCTGGATCGGCGGCGCGGTGCGCTACGCATCGGCCTGATTGCATGCTTCCACTGTCATGGAGGAGGTGACAGACTCCATGACCAACCAGAAGTGAAGCAGAAGATGAGCAAGAAGATACCGTTGCTGATTGATACTGACCCGGGCGTGGACGACGCACTCGCACTGCTGATGGCCTTTGCCGATGAGCAACACGAAGTGGTCGCGTTGACCGTGGCAGCGGGTAACGTCGGCCTGGAATACACCGTGCGCAATGCGCTGAAGCTGTGCGAAGTGGCTGGCCGCGAAGACGTGCCTGTGTTCGCCGGTACTGCCGATCCGCTGGTGTACCCGGCTGAAGATGCTGCGCACGTGCATGGCCGCGACGGCTTCGGCGACGTGGACCTGCCGCTGACCGCACGCAAGGTGGAAGCCGAGCACGCAGCGTTGGCGATCCTGCGGCTGTCACATCAATACGCAGGCGAGTTGTTGCTGGTTGCACTTGGCCCGCTGACCAATATCGCGCTGGCGCTGAAGCTCGATCCCAGCCTGCCGCAACGCGTGAAGCGCTTTGTGGTGATGGGCGGCGCGATCACCGGCCACGGCAACATCACGCCTGCTGCCGAATTCAATATCGCCTTCGATCCGGAAGCGGCGCATATCGTGTTCAGCACCTTCCCGTTTATCGAAGTGGCGGATTGGGAGGCGACCATCGCCCATGGTTTGATGCACCGCGATGTCGAGCAGTGGTTGGCTGCCGATACCGCCAAGGCGCGCTTCTATGAGTTGATCTCGCGCAAGACCCGGCTGTGGTCGGAGGACAGTCGTGGTGAGCGTTGGTACGCCGCCGATGCATTGGCGATGGCCTGGGCGTTGCAGCCGGAAGGTGGCAAGGTGGTCGAGCAGCGGCCGCTGTCGATCGAACTGACCGGTAGCCGCAGCCGTGGTGCCACCATCGTCGACTGGAACCGCCAGACCGGCGCGCCGGACAATACCGCGCTGCTGATCGGCTACGATCAGGCCCGCTTCGAAGCCCAGGTGCACCGGGCGCTGGGCGAGTAACGGCCCGCTGAAGAAGGGGATTGGAGGCTGGCTTGCCAATTGCGGCAAGCCGGGCCTATAATGGCGGTCTTGACCACCAGCCTATACGGTGTGAGCCCCATGAAGGCCGATATCCATCCCGATTACCACAACGTCGTTTTCCACGACGTGACCTCCGATTTCAAGTTCTTGACCCGTTCGACCATGTCCTCCAAGGATACGGTCAAGTGGGAAGACGGCGAAGAGTATCCGCTCGTCAAGGTTGAAATTTCCTCGGCTTCGCACCCGTTCTACACGGGCAAGCACAAGGTTATCGATACCAGCGGCCGCATCGACAAGTTCCAGAAGCGCTACGCGCGCTAATAGAACTGTTGTTGCTGCACAGACAACGGCCGCGCCCTGCGCGGCCGTTGTTTTGTCTTGCCTGTCGCACGGCTGAACCATTGCAGAATCTGGCGGTAGTGCCAGTGTGACGCTGTGTCGCGCTGAATCCCCGGCTATAAGACTTTTGTCTTCGCAATCTGCAAATGCTGCTGTGCGATAATCGTCGGAACCGCAGTGCAAAACTGCGGAATTCCTTCACGCGCCTGCCCGCACCCCATTCGTCAGGACAGGCGCCTTCCACTTGAGGAGCGCACACTGTGTCCGATCTTGATCAGGTCACGCTCAACGCCGGCGAAAAGTCGGTCGTTCTGCCTGTCGTCAAACCCGTCCTGGGCAATAACTGTGTCGATATCTCGAAGCTGACCAAGGAAACCGGTCTCTTCACCTACGACTCTGGCTACACCGCTACCGCCAGCTGCAAGTCCGCCATCACCTATATCGATGGTGACCAGGGCGTGCTGCTGTATCGCGGCTATCCGATCGAGCAGCTGGCTGCCAAGTCCAGCTTCGTCGAAGTGGCTTACCTGCTGATCAATGGCGATCGCCCGAGCGCCGACCAGCTGAAGGCTTTCGAAGCCGAACTGACCGCCGAAGCCGGCGTCGATGATTCCATCAACACGCTGATCGGCAGCTTTGCCAAGGACGCGCATCCGATGGCGATCCTGGCTGCCTCGATCGCGCAGCTGTCGGCCAAGTACCACGCTGCACTGGATCTGGACGACGCCGAACAGCGCCGCCAGGCTGCCGTGCGCCTGATTGCCAAGGTGCCGACCCTGTCGGCCCTGATCTACCGTCACGGTGCAGGCCTGCCGGCCAACAAGCCGGACACCTCGCTGGACTACGTCAGCCGCTTCCTGAAGCAGACCTTCGAGTCGGCTGATGGCAAGTACGATCTGAACAAGGACGTGGTCAAGGCACTGGATCTGCTGTTCATCCTGCATGCCGACCACGAGCAGAACGCCTCGACCTCGACCGTGCGTCTGGTCGGTTCCACCGGCGCCAACCCGTACGCTTCGGTCGCCGCTGGCGTGACCGCGCTGTGGGGCCCGGCACACGGCGGCGCCAACGAAGCCGTGCTGAAGATGCTGGAAGAGATCGGTTCGGCCGACAACGTCGAGTCCGCCGTGGTCAAGGCCAAGGACAAGACCTCGGGCTTCCGCCTGATGGGCTTCGGCCACCGCGTCTACAAGAACTTCGACCCGCGCGCCAAGGTGATCGGTGAGATGACAAAGCAGGTGCTCGGCCAGCTCGGCGTGCAGGATCCGCTGCTCGACGTGGCGATCAAGCTGGAACAGGCTGCGTTGCAGGACGAGTATTTCGTCGCCCGCAAGCTGTACCCGAACGTCGATTTCTACAGCGGCATCATCTACAAGGCACTGAACATCCCGACCGAGATGTTCACCGTCATGTTCGCGCTGGGCCGCACCGCGGGTTGGGTGTCGCATTGGCTGGAGCAGCAGGTTGATCCGGAGATGAAGATCGGCCGTCCGCGCCAGGTCTACACCGGCCACGACGTGCGCGACTACAAGTAATGGCCGTGGCGCAGTGATGCGCCGCTACCATTACCGCAAAAGGCCCCGCTTCGGCGGGGCTTTTTGTTTGTGTTTCTCTCCCGCAAGCGCAGATTGGTAGCTCTGTGGTGCCGAGCCATGCTCGGCAGGAGCTTTGCCGGTAAGGCCTCTGCCGAGCATGGCTCGGCACTACCGTGCTCTTACGCTTCCTGCGCCAGCAGCTGCTTGAGCTGCGCCACTGTCGCGCGTGGCAGGGGCTTGCCGTCATCCGGCGATACCGGAGGCTGCCGCAGGCCATCTTCGGGCAACACCACCAGTTCGAAGGCGATGCCATCGGCGGCGAACTCACAGCCCGGGTAAAGCTGTCTTGAGGAATGCCCGGCCAGGCGCAAAGACCAGGTGCGTGGTTCGGCAGGAATGCGCTGATCGTGCAGGAAACGCTGTACCGCGTCGGGGTCATCGCAGTGCAGATGCAGGATGACCGGGCTGCTGCCGGCAGCAAGCCCACTCAATACTGCGCCTGCCAGACGTGGCTGGAAGGCCTGCAGGAACTGCATGGCCTGCAGTGCAGACTCGCGATGCAGGCGCAGCGCGCCGGGTTGGCTGGCAGAAGCAAACAGCAGCTGGTGTTCGCGCAGCGCCTGCTCGATCTCACTCAGCCGTGGCCACAGGGCTTCGCTGTTGATGCCCAGCTTGCTGGCGGCCTTGCGGCGTGCGTGTTCAAGATCATGGATGCCACTTTCGGCGATCAGGCGAGCGGCTTCCTGCGCAATCAGCTGCCGTTCGCGGGCGTTGCGTGGGAGGGAGTGCGGTGACGATGACGGCATCGGGCTCTACCTGGTGGCTGCTGGCCCGATTGTAGGCAGGTGGCGGGGCTTGCGCCCGCCACCTGCCGGCTCGATCAGAAAATGTCGAAGGCTGCGTCGTCGGTGGCGTGGTCCTGCTGGCCGAAGTCGAAGTCCTGTACGCGGTCCAGGTCTTCGGTCTTGACCCATTCGGTAGCGCCGTTGAGCGTCGCCTGGACCATGCCCGAGGGCGGATCGTTCTTGGCGATGGGGGCGTCCTTCAATGCCACGCGCATGTAGTCGATCCAGATCGGCAGTGCTGCCTTGCCGCCATATTCGCGGTAGCCCAGCGAGCGGAAATCGTCGCGGCCAACCCAGACCGTGGTTGCCAGCGGGCCGCCGAAGCCGGAGAACCAGGCATCGCGGTGGTCGTTGGTGGAGCCGGTCTTGCCGCCCACGTCTTCGCGGCCCAGAACCTTGGCGGCGGTGCCGGTGCCGCGCTGGACCACATCACGCATCATCGACACCAGCTGGTAGGCGGTGCGTTCATCGATGGCGCGCGGCGCGGTACGGGCGTTCGGGTTCACCGGCTTGGTTGCTTCGATCGCCTCGGGCTTGGCTTCGGCCGGCTTGGCGGCAACCGGCGCCGGTGCTGCCTCGGCGCCGAAATTGAAGCCGTCCACGACCTGGCTGACCGGTGCCGCACCGGCGGTCGAGGTGCCGCCGCAGCCGCGGCAGGCCATGGCCGGGTTTTCCTTGAAGATCACGTTGCCGTCGCGGTCCTTGATCTCGTCGATGATCCAGGTGTCCACGCGCGAGCCGCCATTGGCGAACACGGCGTAGCCGCGCGCCACCGACAACGGGGTCAGCGAAGCGGTGCCCAGCGACATCGACAGGTTCGGCGGCAGTTCGGCTTCCTGGAAGCCGAATTCGCTGATGTATTTGCGCGCATAGTCCACGCCCATGCTGTCGAGCAGGCGCACCGAGACCAGGTTGCGTGACTGCACCAGGGCCTCACGCAGGCGCATCGGGCCGCGGAAGCCGCCGCCATCGTTCTGCGGCTGCCAGGTCTTGCCGCGGCGGTCGCGGAACACCACCGGTGCATCCAGCACGATCGAGGCCGGGTTGAAGCCCTTGTCGAATGCGGCAGCGTAGATGAAGGGCTTGAAGCTGGAGCCGGGCTGGCGCCGGGCCTGGGTAGCGCGGTTGAACTTGTTGCCGGCAAAGCTGAAGCCGCCGACCAGGGCACGCAGTGCGCCGCTTTCAGCGTCTACCGATACCAGTGCGCTCTGGCCGCGCGGAATCTGGTCGATCAGCCATTCGCCTTCCTTGCTGCCGGCGCGCACGCGGATCATGTCACCGCGGGTGACCAGCTTGGCGGGGCTGCGGTTGGTCCAGCGGCTTGCGGCCACCGGCAGTACCAGCTCGCTGCGGTCGGCCAGTACCACGGTGATGCCGCCATCGGCATGAGTGGCCGAAACCACCGCCGGCTGCAGGCCCGACTGCGCCGGGATGCCGGCGATATGCCGGGCCAGCGCGGTGTTGTCGGCATCGGCAGCCACGTCGAAATGCTGCTCCACGCCGTGCCAGCCGTGGCGGTGGTCGTAGGTGATGAGGCCGTCGCGCACTGCGGTGTTGGCGGCATCCTGCAACTGGCCATTGATGGTGGTGGTGACGTGATAGCCCTTGTTGAGCACGTCGCCGCCGTACTTGGCGATCATTTCCTGGCGCACCAGTTCGGCCACATACGGCGCGTAGACCTGCACCGGTGGCTCGTGCGGGCTGGCATGCATGGCCACGGCCTTGGCGGCGTCCGCCTCGGCCTGGCTCACGTAGCCCAGATCGGCCATGCGCTGCAGCACGTAGTTGTCACGGCGCTGGCGGGCACGCTCCGGGTTGCTCAGCGGGTTGCCGCTGGACGGGAACTTGGGGATGCCGGCCAGCGAGGCCATTTCATCCAGGTCCAGCTCGGCCAGCTTCTTGCCGTAGTAGTACTCGGCGGCGGCGCCAATGCCGTAGGCACGGTTGCCGAAAAAGCTTTTATTGAGATACAGCTCAAAGATCTCGTCTTTGCTCAGCTCGCTCTCGATTTTGCGCGCAAGCAGGATTTCGGCGAACTTGCGGGTGTAGCTGACCTCGCTGCTGAGGAAGAATTGCCGCGCAACCTGCTGGGTGATGGTCGATCCGCCGGGTACGCCGTCCTTGGAGCCGGTGCGGGCGATCAGCCACACAGCGCGTGCAATACCTTTGTAATCGATGCCGTCGTGCTGGTAGAAACGGGCGTCTTCAGTGGCCAGGAAAGCCTGCTTCAGGCGCTCCGGGACGTCCTTCATCTGCACCGGGTAACGGCGGGTCTCGCCGAATACCGCCATCAATTTCCCTTCGTTATCATAGACATACATTGGCTCCTGCAATTCAACATTGCGCAGCGCCTGCACGTCCGGCAGCTTGGAAGAGACAACGTAATAGAGCGAGCCAAGGGCGATGGCGCCGACCAGGGAGAAGGCGACAAAGAGGGCCAGCAGCCAGCGCAGCCAGCGACGAAAACGTGGCATCCAGAAGTCCCGATTGCGGTTTTTGTAGCCGCAGAGTATAGATTACGCAGGGGAGCGGCTGGGGCCGCGTCCTGGGGAGAGCAAATGAGATACAGCTGGGCGGCGTGATGCAGATCGCGTCTCGCATTCCGGGTGGTTGCCATTTGCTGAAAAAACGTTATTAATGCGCCGGCGCAACACTTGCGTCCAAGTGCCCGTCGGCAGGGGAGAATCCGTGGGGCTTATCCCAAAGAGTCAGACGCCCATCATTGGCGTCGACATCAGTTCGACTGCGGTAAAGCTGTTGCAGCTTTCCCGCAGCGGTAACCGTTTCCGCGTGGAACATTACGCCGTGGAACCTCTTCCGCCGAATGCGGTGGTGGAGAAAAACATTGTCGAAGTTGAAGCAGTCGGCGAAGCGATTCGTCGGGCTGTTGCGCGTTCAGGCAGCAAGGCCAAGGGGGCGGCCGCCGCTGTTGCTGGTTCTGCGGTGATCACCAAGGTGATCCCGATGCCGGCGGATCTGGACGAAAACGACCTGGAAGCACAGGTCGAGCTGGAGGCGGTGAATTACATCCCGTACCCCATCGACGAAGTAAACCTCGATTTCGAAGTGCTGGGTCCAGTGCCGAACAATCCAGAAATGGTGCAGGTACTGCTGGCCGCTTCGCGCTCGGAGAACGTGGAGCTGCGCCAGTCCGCGCTGGAGCTGGGTGGGCTGACCGCCAAGGTGATGGATGTGGAGGCGTTCGCGATTGAGAACGCATTTGCATTGGTTGCCAGCGAACTGGCTGTACCCAGTGATGGCGTGGTGGCGCTGGTCGATATCGGCGCAACCATGACCACGCTCAACGTCCTGCGCGGCGGTCGCAGCCTGTACAGCCGCGAACAGGTGTTCGGCGGCAAGCAGCTCACCGACGAAGTAATGCGCCGTTACGGGCTGAGCTACGAGGAAGCCGGACTGGCCAAGCGCCAGGGGGGCTTGCCGGAGAGCTATGAGGTTGAAGTGCTGGAGCCGTTCAAGGAGGCGACAGTGCAGCAGATCAGCCGCCTGTTGCAGTTCTTCTATGCCGGCAGCGAGTTCAACCGTGTCGACCACATCGTGCTGGCGGGCGGTTGCGCTGCCTTGTCCGGTTTGCCGACCATGGTTGAAGAGCAGCTGGGCGTGGCCACATCGGTAGCCAATCCCTTGGCACAGATGACGCTGGGACCGAAGGTCCAGGCGCATGCACTGAACCAGGATGCACCGGCGCTGATGATCGCGACGGGTCTGGCCATGAGGGGGTTTGACTGATGGCACGGATAAACCTATTGCCGTGGCGCGAGGAGCGCCGCAAACAGCGTCAACGTGAGTTCTACGGGATGCTGGGCTTTGCCGCGCTCAGTGGCGTGGTGCTGTCGGGCTTGCTGTGGGTTTTCTTCAGCCAGCAGATCAGCGGGCAGAACGAGCGCAATGCCTACCTTGATGCGGAAATCGCCAAGGTGAAGGAGCAGAACAAGGAAATCGACCGCCTGGACGTGCAGAAAAAGCGTCTGCTCGACCGCAAGAAGGTGATCGAGGAACTGCAGGGCAAGCGTTCGCAGATGGTGCACCTGTTCGATTCGCTGGTGCGCACCATTCCCGATGGCGTGGTGCTGACCGCGTTGCAGCAGGAAGGCGATACGCTGACCCTGGAAGGCCGCACGCAGTCCAACGCCCGCGTCAGCGCCTATATGCGCAACCTCGAGACCTCCGGCTGGATGACCAGCCCGGAGCTGACCATCATCGAGGCGCGCGCCCAGGAAAAGACCGGCAGCGTTGTCGATATCAAGTCCTTGCCGTATGTGTTCACCCTCAAGGTGAAGTTGCCTACGCCGGGTGAAGGTCAGTCCGAGGACGGCGGTGTTGTCGTTGTCGACGCAGCTTCTACTCCGGCCCCGGCTGCCGCAGCGGTTGCTCCGGGTACAACGGCACCTGTCGTTCCTGCAGGCACGGCACCGGCCGCTCCTGTGGCCCCTGCTGCAGGGGCTGAGCAGCCCAAGGGCGAGACAGCACCGGCAGCGCCGGCGCAGAAGGAGGCGCGTTCGTGAGCAAGAAATTCAACGCCAAAGAGCTGGATTTCAACAATATCGGCGCCTGGCCACGCAACGCGAAGATCGTGTTCTGCGTGCTGCTGTCGCTGCTGATCATCGGCTTGTCGTACCTGCTGGTCGTCAGTGGCCAGCGCGAAGAGTTGGAGGGCCTGGTAAGCAAAGAGGCCACACTGCGCGATGAGTTCGAAAAAGAGCAGAAACGCGCAGCCAACCTGGAGCCGCTGAAGCTGCAGCTGGCGCAGATGGAGCAGGTGCTGCAGCAGATGCTGCGGCAGCTGCCCAGCAAGACCGAGATGCCGGACCTGATCATCGACGTTTCTCAGACCGCGTTGTCCAGCGGCTTGAACAACGAACTGTTCAAGCCCGGCGATGAGACCCTGAAGGAGTTCTACGCCGAGAAGCCGATCGCCCTGCGTCTGGTAGGCAGCTACCACCAGTTCGGTGCCTTCGTCAGCGGTGTGGCCTCGTTGCCGCGTGTGGTCATCCTGACCATGCACGACATCAACCTCAAGCCCAAGGGCGGGCAGGGCGTGATCACCCCCGGTGGTGCGCTGGAGTTGTCCGGCACGGTCAAGACCTATCGTTATCTGGATGACACCGAATTGGCTGAGCAGGAAAAGACGGCTGCCGCCGACGCCAAGAAAAAGGGAGGTAAGTGATCATGCGTAGAACTTCCTCCTTGGCGCTGGGCATGGTGTGTGTGTTGCTGATGGGCGGTTGCGCCCGTGGCATCACCAGCACACCGGGCGACGCGCCGAATCTTGAGAAATGGACTGCCGATGTACGCGCTCGTCCGGCCGAACCACTGCCGCCCTTGCCGGTGATGCAGCAGTTCGAAACATTTGAGTATTCGGCCCAAGGCTTGCGCGACCCATTCAGCGATGCCTGGGTATCCGATGACGGCAACAGCCAGTTGCGGCCAGATCCGAACCGTCGCAAGGAACCGCTCGAAGCGTTCCCGCTGGACAGCTTGGACATGGTTGGCACGATCGGTAACGGCGCTGCTGCCGTTGCACTGGTGATGGGGCCGGACAAGGTCACTTACCGTGTACGTCCAGGGGTGTACATGGGCCAGAGCGATGGTCGTGTCACCGGCGTACGCGAAGATGGGATCGAGTTGATTGAACTAGTGCCGGACGGTGCAGGTGGCTGGCTGGAACGCCCAGCCTCGCTTGCACTGGACGATCGTTGATTGATTAGGGGATAGCACGATGACTTTTACCAAAGCCCTGAGCCTGCGTCCCATCCGGCGCCATGCACTGGTCCGCGTCTGCGCCCTGGGAGTGGCGTTGGCAGCGGTGTGCGGCTCTTCCTTCGCAGCACAACCTGTTGCGGGTGTCGGCGGCGCTGCCGCAGCCACCCAGCAGGCAGTGAAGGCGGTTTCCGTTACCAAGATCGACTTCAAACGCGGCGATGACGGTACGGGACGGCTGATCATGCAGTTCGATGGCCAGGGTGCAAGCCCGGACCTGCGCAACCAGGGCAACAACGTCGTGATCGACGTTGGCAATGCCGTGTTGCCGGCTGAACTGCAGCGGCCGCTCAATGTGGTTGATTTTGCTACGCCGGTACAGCGCATTGACGCCAAGCCGTCCGGGCAGGGTTCGCAGCTGGTGCTCAGCACCAACGGCGCATTCGACTCGCTGGCCTACCAGACCGGCAATGAGTATGTGGTCGAGATCACTCCGCGCAAGGCCGACGTGGCTACCGGTGCGGTGACCTCCAAGACTGTCGCCCAGGCTGCTGCTACCGTGGCGGCGCGTGGTTACAGCGGGCGTCCGGTGACCTTCAACTTCCAGGACGTGCCGGTGCGCACCGTGCTGCAGTTGATTGCCGAGGAGTCCAATCTCAACGTGGTCGCCTCTGACACGGTGCAGGGCAATGTGACCCTGCGTCTGGTCAATGTGCCGTGGGACCAGGCACTGGACATCGTGCTGCGTGCCAAAGGCCTGGACAAGCGTCGTGATGGTGGCGTGGTCTGGGTTGCACCGCAGCCGGAGCTGGCCAAGTTCGAGCAGGACAAGGAAGATGCGCGCATCGCGATCGAGAACCGCTCGGATCTGATCACCGATTACGTGCAGATCAACTACCACAGCGCTACCACTATTTTCAAAGCACTGACCGAAGCCAAGGGCATCGGCGGCGGCGGTGGTGAGGGTGGTGGTGGCCAGAATGAGAATGGCTTCCTGTCGCCGCGTGGTCGCCTGGTTGCCGATGAGCGCACCAATACCTTGATGATCAGTGATATCCCGAAGAAGGTCGCGCAGATGCGTGAACTGATCGGTGTGATTGATCGTCCGGTGGATCAGGTGTTGATCGAAGGCCGCATCGTGATTGCCAACGACACCTTCGCCCGCGATCTGGGTGCGAAGTTCGGTATCGGCGGCAAGCGCACCTACAACGAAGGTGACAACGAGGCGACGATAGGCAGCACCACCAATGGGGTGGGTAACGCCAATCGTGGGCTCAACGTCAATCTGCCTGCGGGTAGCTTTACCACGGCCAATGGTTTGGGGCCGAGCCTTGCCTACACCTTGCTGGGTGCGAACTTCAATCTGGATCTGGAGTTGTCGGCATTGCAGGAGGAGGGGCGTGGTGAAGTCATTTCCAACCCGCGTATCGTCACCGCCAACCAGCGCGAGGGCGTGATCAAGCAGGGTAAGGAAATCGGTTATGTCACCATCACTGGCGGTTCCGGTGGTGTTGCAGCTACGCCGAACGTCCAGTTCAAGGAAGTGCTGCTGGAACTGAAGGTCACTCCGACCATCACCCAGGACAACCGTGTCTTCCTTAACATGAACGTGAAGAAGGACGAGGTCGATCGCTACCTGCCTGTCGCCAACTTCGGCGTGGTTCCGATCATCAATCGCCGTGAAATCAATACCGCGGTTCTGGTGGATGACGGTCAGACTGTGGTGATCGGTGGTGTATATGAGTTCACCGATCAGGAAAGCGTCAGCAAGGTCCCGTTCCTCGGCGATATCCCGTTCCTTGGCAATCTGTTCAAGAAGCGTGGTCGCAGCAAGGACAAGGCCGAACTGCTGGTCTTCGTGACCCCGAAGATCCTGCGCGTGGCCAAGGCCGCCCAGTAAGCACCTGTTACAGTTAAGGAAAAGGGCCGCGTATCGCGGCCCTTTTTTTTTTACTGGCCGGCGTTTGGAACCATTTCATCGTAGATCAGTCAAACTGCGCCTATGAACCTGCCTCCCCAACTGCCCAACCACGCTGATGCCCCGGTCCGCGACAGCGGCCTGCACCAGGAATTCACTGCATTGCGCGGCGCCTTGGCCGGCGAAATCGTTGGCCAGTCGTTGCTGGTCGACCGGTTGCTGACCGCCTTGCTGGCCGATGGCCACCTGTTGGTGGAAGGCGCGCCCGGGCTGGCCAAGACCACCGCCATCCGGGCGTTGGCCTCGCGGATCGATGCCAGCTTCGCGCGCATCCAGTTCACTCCGGACCTGCTGCCCGCCGACCTCACAGGTACCGATATCTGGCGCTCGCAGGAGGGCCGTTTCGAGTTCCAGGCCGGGCCCATCTTCCATCCGATCCTGCTGGCCGACGAAATCAATCGCGCCCCGGCCAAGGTACAGTCGGCCCTTCTCGAAGCGATGGGCGAGCGCCAGGTGACGGTTGGGCGCAACACCTATCCGTTGCCGGATGTGTTCCTGGTGATGGCAACGCAGAACCCGATCGAACAGGAGGGCACGTTCCCTCTGCCCGAGGCGCAGTTGGATCGCTTCCTGATGCATGTGCGCATCGGTTACCCGGACGCCAGCGCCGAAACCGAAATTCTGCGGCTGGCGCGTGAGCGCGCCCTGCGCGCAATGCGCCCGCAGCCCTCGACGACCGAGAAGATATCGCTGCAGAAGATCGAACAGGCGCGCCGTGAAGTGCTGGAGCTGCATATGGCGCCGCAGCTGGAGCGCTATCTGGTTGCGCTGGTTCTGGCATCGCGTGACGCCAGCGCCTATGACGCCAAGCTCGCCAAGCGCATCGCCTGGGGTGCAAGCCCGCGTGGCTCGATTGCGCTGGAGCGCTGTGCCCGTGCCCGTGCCTGGTTGGCCAACCGCGATTATGTAACCCCGGACGATATCCGCGGCGTCGCCGCGGATGTGCTGCGCCATCGCGTGCTGCCCAGTTACGAAGCCGCGGCCGAAGGTTGGGATGGTGAGCGCCTGGTGGCAGCCCTGCTTGAATGCGTGCCCCTGCCTTGAGGCCGGGTGTGCCAATGTTCGCCACAATTGAAATGACACGTGGTTTGCGCCCGCAGGCGGGCCTGCGATGACAGCGCCCGTGGCTAAACCTGCAGCGACGGCGACTGCAGCAGCCGAAGATGGCATCCGCCCGCAACTGGCCGAGCTGATCGCATTGCGCGGCGCGGCCAATGGCGGCAGAAAAGCTCGTCGCGGGCATTACGCGGTAAGCGGCCGCGCGGCATCCATGCTGCGTGGTCGCGGGATGGAATATGCCGAGTCGCGCGAATACGTGGCCGGCGATGATGCGCGGCATATCGACTGGAAACTCACCGCGCGTACCGATGCCACACACACCAAGACCTTCCAGACCGAGCGCGAGCGGGTCACCTTGTTGATCGCTGATACCGCGCCGGCTCTGTACTTCGGCACACGGGTCCGCTTCAAGTCGGTGCAGGCAGCGCGTGCAGGGGCGGTGGCTGCGTGGTCGGCATTGCGCGATGGTGATCGTATCGCGGCCCTGCGCGGTTCTCCGCAGCAGGCCTTGGTGCCGCCAGCAGGTGGCACCCGTGGGGTATTGCGGGCCCTGGATGCGCTGGTGCGTTGGTATGGCGAACGCCCAGCCGATGATGGCGGCTTGCAGCTGGCATTGGAGCAGGCTGCGCGAGTGCTGCATCCGGGCGCGCGTGCGGTGGTATTGGCCGATCCGATCAGCGCGCAGGCGGTGCCGGCCGTAACATGGTCGGCGCTGGCAATGCATGTGGAAGTGGAGTTGGTGTTGTTGCTCGATCCGCTGGAAGTTTCGCCACCGCACTGCGTGCTGCCACTGGCAACGCCGTCTGGCCGTGTGCAGCTGGACCTGACCGCGTCCAGTGTGCGCCAGGCCTGGCACGAAGCCTTGATTGGGCCGGTGGAGGACTTGTGCCGGCAGTTGCCCGGTCGTCGCATCCGCGTCAGCACGCTGCTTACCGATGATGCCAGTGATGCCTGGTTGGGCATGGCGCCGAACAGGAGCGTGGGCTGATGGCCGCACAATTGCCGTTGCGTGACGTGCACCTGCCGGCTGCGCCGGGGTGGTGGCCGCTGGCGCCAGGCTGGTGGCTGGTGATTGGCGCCGTGCTGCTGGTGGTACTGGTCGTGCTGGCGATCTATTTTTTCCGCCGGCGCAGAATGCAGCGTTGGATGGCCTTGTTTGATCGGCAGCTGCAGGCTGCAGCACAAGGCCCGGCGCAGCTGGCGGCGGCCTCGGAGTTGCTGCGGCGCGCGGCGCGACAGCTTGATCCGCAGGCGGTACAGCTGCAGGGCGAGGCATGGCTGCGTTTTCTCGACGGAGGCAATCGCAAGGATTTCAGCAGCGGCGCAGGCCGGCTGTTGCTGGACGGCGGTTTCCGCCCGCAGCTTGAAGGCGAGCAGATTGAACACGCCTGTCAGTTGGCGCGTGCCCGCTTTCTGGAATTGATGGCTGGGCGGCGCTGATGCAGGACATTCTCGCAAGCGGATTGAGCCTGTTGCCGAACTTCGCCTGGCCGTGGGCGTGGCTGGCTCTGCCATTGCCGTTGTTGATGCTGTTGTGGCCGCTGCGCGAAGAGAACGGCGCCGCCCTGCGCGTGCCCTACGAGCCGGCGCGTCTGCAACTGCAGGCCTCCTCGCGCACTGCGGCGATGCTGCAGATGCTGCTGCTGTGGTTGGCTTGGCTTTGCCTGTGCGCAGCGCTGGCGCGGCCGCAGCATCTGGGCGAACCGATCGAACCGCCCCGGCAGGCGCGGCAGATGATGCTGGCGGTGGACTTGTCCGGCAGCATGAGCGAGCCGGACATGCAGCTCGGCGGCCAGGTCGTGGACCGGCTTACCGCCGCCAAGGCGGTGCTGGCGGATTTCCTCGAACGCCGCGAAGGCGATCGTATTGGGCTGCTGGTGTTCGGCCAGCGCGCCTATGCCTTGACGCCCCTCACGGCCGACCGCGCCACCGTGCGTGATCAGCTGCGCGACAGTGTGGTGGGGTTGGCTGGGCGCGAGACCGCATTGGGCGATGCGATTGCGTTGTCGGTAAAGCGCCTGCGCGAGCAGCCGCAGGGCCAGCGCGTGGTGATCGTGCTCACCGATGGCGTCAATACCGCAGGTGTACTGGAGCCGTTGAAGGCTGCCGAACTGGCCAAGGCCGAAGGCGTGCGGGTCTACACCATCGCCTTTGGTGGCAGCGGCGGTATGTCCCTGTTCGGCGTGCAGCTGCCCGGTGCCGACGACCAGGTCGACGAAGCCACCTTGACCAAGGTTGCCAGCGAAACCGGCGGGCGTTTCTTCCGTGCCCGCGATACCGAAGAGCTGGTCAAGATCTATGCCGAGCTGGATCGGCTGGAACCGGTGAAGGATGCCGGGCCAGCGGTTCGTCCGCGCATTGAACGCTATCCCTGGCCCTTGGCATTGGCCTTGATACTGGGTGTGCTGGGACTGGCGTGGCGGGGGTTGCGGTCATGATCAACTGGCAGGATCTGCATTTTCTGCGGCCGGAATGGTTGTGGGCCTTGTTGCTGGTGCCGGCCGCCGTGCTGGGCGGTTGGTGGCGGCGTCATCGCAGCGCACGTTGGCATGAGGCGGTGGATCCGCATTTGCTCGCGCACTTGGTCAGCGATGGCCGCAAGCGCGGACGCTGGGGCAGCGTTGCGATTGCGCTTGGCTTGACCCTGGCGGCACTGGCGCTGGCGGGGCCGAGTTGGTGGCAACTGGAACAACCGCTGTGGGAGTCGAAGACACCGCTGGTGATCGTGCTGGATCTGTCCAGCAGCATCCGCGCCACCGATCTGCCGCCATCACGGCTGCTGCAGGCACGGGCCAAGCTGGCCAGCCTGCTGCGCGAGCGGAAAGGCGGCGAAGTGGCGCTGGTCGCATTTGCCTGGGAGCCGTTTACCGTGGCGCCGTTGACCGACGATGCGGCCAATGTCGCCTTGTTCCTCGATGCACTGGCGCCTGAAGTGATGCCGGTCGATGGACAGCGCCCGGACAAGGCACTGCAGTGGGCCGGTGATCTGCTGAAACAATCCGGCGCGCGCAATGGCGAGATCCTGCTGTTGACTGATCATGCCGACGCAGCGGCCCTGGCCGAGGCTGCCAGGCTGCGGGTGGCGGGCTACAGGGTTTCGGCGATTGGTCTGGGCAGCCTGCAAGGTGCGTCTTACCGCGATCCGCGCGGTGCGATCGAGCAGGCGCATCTGGATGAAACTTCGCTGCGGGCGCTGGCTACGGCCGGTGGCGGCGGCTATCAGCGTATTTCCAATACCTCGGCGGATCTGCAGGCCTTGGGTGTGCTGGAACCGCAGGCCGGCGCGCAGGATCGCGAGCTGCAGGCCAGCAGTGGCAAGCAATGGCAGGACGAAGGCTATTGGCTGTTGCCACCGTTGCTGTTGTTGGCACTGTTCGCATTCCGCCGCCCGCGCCGGGTAATGCCGGTGCTGGCCTTGTGCCTGTTGTTGCCGATACTGCAGCCGGCACACGCGGCCGAGCCTGGCGGTTGGTGGCAACGCGCCGATCAGCGCCAGCACCAGCGCCTGGGCGAAGGCGTTGATGCCTATCGAGTCGGCGATTTCGCCACCGCGCAGAAGAAGTTCGAAGGTATCGACAGCGACCAGGGCTGGTACAACCTGGGCAATGCGCTTGCTCGCCAAGGCAAGTACGACGAAGCCATTCAGGCCTACGACCGCGCCTTGAAGGCGCATCCTGGCATGCAGGATGCGCTGGCCAACCGTGCGGCGGTGGATGCCGCGCGCAAGCGCAAGTCGCAGCAGGGCCACCAGGGCCAGCAGGGCAACCAGTCCAATCCTTCCAAGCCGCAGCAGGGCAAGGATCAGCCCGGGCAACAGGGCCAGCAGCAGAACCCCTCGCAGCAGAACCAGCAGGGTCAGCAGGGTCAGCAACCCGGGCAGCAGGGTCAGCCGCAGAATGGGCAAACGGGCCAGCCGTCGACCCCGGCGCAACAAGGCCAGCGGCCCGCCGAGCAGAATCCGTCGCGGGACGGCAGCCGGTCGCCGGACAAGAGCGATCAGGCGCCGCAGAGCGAAGATGCCGGCAGGCAGCAGCAGGCCGACCAGGCCCAGCGCCAGCGCATGGCCGAGGCGATGCGCCAGCAGCAGGCGGGCGAGGGTGAGCAGCAGGACGGCGCCGTGGCTGCGGCGATGACGCCGGCCCAGCGCGAGCAGCAACAGGCCGTCGAGGCCTGGATGCAGCGGGTGCCGGACGAACCCGGTGATTTGTTGAAAGCAAAGTTCCAGCTCGAGTACGAGCGACGGATGCGGGAAAAACGATGACAAGCAAGCACCCATCCCTCTCTCTGCAGCGATGGCTGTTGCTGAGCCTGCTGGTCTTCAGCGGCCTGCTGCAGGCACAGACCCGTGCCTGGCTGGATCGCGACAGCATCACCCAGGCCGAGAGCATCACCCTCACCATCGAGACCGACCAGTCCGGCACGCCGGATTACACGCCATTGCAGGCGGATTTCACCCTGAGCGCGCAGAGCAGCAGCCGCCAACTGCAGATGGGCGGCGGTGCTACCCGCAACAGCGCGCAGTACGCGGTGACGCTGACGCCACGGCGCACCGGCATGCTGGATATACCCGCCCTGCGGGTTGGCAACGCCAGCACGACACCCTTGCTGGTGAAGGTGGAAGCGGCGCTGATGGCCAGCCGCGACAGCAATGCTCTGGCCTTCATCGAAACCGAGGTCGATGACAAACAGCCTTACGTGCAGCAGAGCGTGGGGGTGGTGGTGCGGCTGTACTTCGCCACCCAGCTGGCGTCCGGCGAATTGGTACTGGATACACCGGCAGCGGCCTCGCTGCAGCGCGTTGGTGATGACCGCACCTCCGTACGCGAAGTCAACGGACGCCGCTACAACGTGGTGGAGCGACGCTTTTTGTTGATTCCCGAACGCAGCGGGCCATTGCAGCTGGCGGGCGCACGCTTCAGCGGGCAAGGCGCGGGTGGGTTCTTCGATGACTTCTTTGGCCGCGACAACGGCCAGCTCAGCGCCCGCGGCGCGGACCAGACCCTGCAGATACGGGCCACGCCTGCCGATGCGCCGCAACCCTGGCTGCCATTGAAGAACCTGCAGCTGCGCTATACCGCTGCGCCCAACAGTGGGCGAACAGGCGAGGCCATCGCCATCGAAGTGGAGGCCATCGCCAGCGGGGCGACCAAGGCGCAGTTCCCGGAACTGCCGGTCCCTTCGCTGGGTGACAGCGCACAGGTGTTCGCCGAACCGCCGCAATACGATGAAACCTTCGAAGGCGCCAGCCCGCAGTTGAAGCTGACCCGGCGCTATTCGATCGTGCCGCAACAGACCGGCGCATTGAGCGTGCCGGGTATCCAGATGGCGTGGTGGGATGTGGCTGCCGGGCAGGCGCGCACCACGTCGCTACCGGCGCTGAATCTGCAGATTGCCCAAGGCAGCAACAGCGGCATGGTGCCACCGCCATTGGCACAGCCGGCGGCGGCCGGTTCGCCGGCCCTGTCGGGCACGGCGCTGCCTGCCGCAGGCGACCCTGGCAACACCTGGCTGTGGCCGGCACTGGCAGCCGGTTTTGCCCTGTTGTGGCTGGCAACCCTGATCTGGGGACTGTCGCGCCGGCGCACGCCGGTGGTCGCCCATGGCACGCGCGCCGCCAATGCCACTGCGCCGGTTTCGGCTTACGGCATCGCCGATCTGCGGCGTGCGCTGGATGCGGGCAGCCTCGACGAGGTGGCGCATATCCTTGCAGCGATGGCCGGAGTGGATGGCCTGGATGCGGTGTTGGACAGATTGGATGACCCGGCCCAGCGCGAGGCCCTGCACCGCATGCAGCGCGCACGTTGGGGCGGCGAGGGTGATGTGACTGCCGCCCGCGCCCGTCTGCGCGAGGTGTTCAAGGCGGGCCCACGTTGGCGGCAAACCGCCGTGGTTGAGAAACCGCTGTTGGACCCTCTTTATCCGGGACAAAGCTGAAAAGGGTGGCTGTACACCGTCTGTTAAGCTGATTCATTCTCCGAGGAAGCCCACCTATGGCCAATGCAGCAAAGACCACAGCCAAGATGCCGTTCCACTGGAAGATAGGGATCGGCTTCGGCGTCGGCCTGCTGCTGGGTCTGGTGGTGCACCTGGTCAGTCCGGATGCGGCCTGGGTACATACGGTAACCACCTATCTGACCACGCCGGTTTCCGGGCTGTTCCTGAGCCTGATTTTCATGCTCATCGTGCCCCTGATCTTCTCGGCGCTGGTGATGGGCGTGTCGGAGATGGGCGACATCCGCGCGCTGGGGCGCATCGGCTGGAAATCGCTGGCTTACACCATCGTGCTGTCGGGTGTGGCGGTATTGATTGGCCTGGTGCTGGTCAATCTGTTTCAGCCAGGGGCGGGCGTTGATCCGGCGGTGGCGGCCAAGCTGCTGGCCGAGAACGCCGAACGCAGCAAGGCGATTGTGGCCGGTGCCGGCACCGCGCCCAAGGGCCTGGACATGCTGCTGTCGATCGTGCCGAACAACGTCATCGATGCGGCTTCGGACAACGGCAAGATCCTTTCGCTGATGTTCTTTGCATTGATGCTCGGTATCGGCATGGTGCTGTCGCCGGCCGAGAAAGTGGCCACGCTGCGCAAAACGATCGAAGGCCTGTTCGAGATCTCGATGACCCTGATCAATCTGGTCATCCGCCTGGCGCCGTATGCGGTGGCCTGCTTCATGTTCAATCTGGCCGCTATCTTCGGCTTTGACCTGCTGATCAAGCTCGGCGCCTATGTAGGCGTGGTGGTGCTGGCGCTGGCCACCCATATGTTTGTCAGCTACGGCATCGCGGTGAAGCTGGCCGGGCGCTCGCCGATCCAGTTCTTCCGGCAGACGCAGGAAGCCACGGTGATGGCGTTCTCCACCGCCTCGTCCAATGCCACCTTGCCGACCGCGTTGCGGGTGGCAGACCAGATGGGTTTCCCGCACAAGGTTTCGCGCTTCGTGCTGACGGTGGGTGCCACCGCCAACCAGAACGGCACGGCCTTGTTTGAAGGTGTGACGGTGATCTTCCTGGCACAGTTCTTCGGCGTGGACCTGAGCATCGGCCAGCAGTTCATGGTGATGGTGGTCTGCATCCTCGGCGGCATCGGTACCGCTGGTGTGCCCTCCGGCTCGCTGCCGGTGGTGGCGCTGATCTGCGCCATGGTCGGGGTCAACCCGGCCGGTATCGGCCTGATCCTGGGCGTGAACCACTTCCTGGACATGTGCCGTACCGCGCTGAACGTGACCGGCGACCTGGCCCTGACCACCCTGGTGGCGCGCGGCGAGAGCGACGAAAGCGTCGGCCGGCATCATCCGCAGGATTGAGCTTGTTTGCCGCGTTCCAGTGAGAGACGGCCACCCTGAACAGGGTGGCCGTTTTGCTTGGGGCGTATTTCTCTCAGGCGAAACGAATACAAACTACCGTCAGCTTTTACGGACTGATCCCGGCGGTAGCTTGTGGGACAATAGGCCGCCCGCAGTTCCGCGGGAGCCTCCTGATTCTGACGACCCATGACGCAGCCCACCCGCCGCCAGTTGGCGAACGCCATCCGTTTCCTTGCCGCTGATGCGGTAGAAGCCGCCAAGTCCGGTCATCCCGGCATGCCGATGGGCATGGCCGATATCGCCGAAGTGCTCTGGAACGACTATCTCCGTCACAACCCGAACAACCCGAAGTGGTTCAACCGCGACCGTTTCGTGCTGTCCAACGGTCACGGCTCGATGCTGCACTACGCGCTGCTGCACCTGAGTGGCTACGACCTGCCGATCGAAGAACTGAAGGCCTTCCGCCAGCTGGGCAGCAAGACTGCCGGCCACCCGGAGCGTCATGAAACCCCGGGTATTGAAACCACCACCGGCCCGTTGGGTCAGGGCCTGGCCAATGCTGTCGGTTTCGCGCTGGCGGAAAAGCTGCTGTCGCAGCGCTACAACCGCCCCGAGTTCGAAGTCGTCGATCACCGCACCTGGGTGTTCATGGGCGATGGTTGCCTGATGGAAGGCATCTCCCACGAAGCCGCCTCGCTGGCCGGCACCTGGGGCCTGAGCAAGCTGGTCTGCTTCTGGGACGACAACAACATCTCCATCGACGGTGAAGTGGAAGGCTGGTTCACCGACAACACCCCGGCACGTTTTGAAGCCTATGGCTGGAACGTGGTGCGCGACGTTGACGGCCACGACCCGGAAAGCATCAAGGCCGGCATCGAGCAGGCGCTGTCGCAGTTCGACAAGCCGACCCTGATCTGCTGCAAGACCACCATTGGTTTTGGCTCGCCGAACAAGGCCGGCCAGGAATCCAGCCACGGCGCACCGCTGGGCAAGGACGAACTGGAAGCCACCCGCAAGGCGCTGAACTGGCAGTACGGCCCGTTCGAGATCCCGGAAGAGATCTATGGCGGCTGGCGCGCTGGCGGTACCGGCACCCTGCGTCAGGCCGAATGGGAGCAGCTGTTCGACAAATACGCTGCACAGTTCCCGGCCGATGCCGACGAACTGACCCGTCGTTCGCACGGCGAACTGCCGGCCGACTTCATTGCCCAGGCCGATGCCTACATCGCCCAGGTGCAGGCCGAAGCGCCGAACATCGCCTCGCGCAAGGCCTCGCAGAACGCCATCCAGGCCTTCGCACCGCTGCTGCCGGAAATCATCGGCGGCTCGGCTGACCTGGCCGGTTCCAACCTGACCCTGTGGAAGGGTGCGCAGACCGTGGTCGGTGAAGACCCGCATGCCAACTACGTGCACTACGGCGTGCGTGAGTTCGGCATGAGCGCCATTGCCAATGGCCTGGCCCTGCACGGCGGCTTCCTGCCGTTCGACGCCACCTTCCTGGTGTTCAGCGACTACGCCCGCAACGCGCTGCGCATGAGCGCGCTGATCCCGGCGCACGTCATCCACGTGTTCACCCACGACTCGATCGGTCTGGGCGAAGACGGCCCGACCCACCAGCCGGTGGAGCACGTGTCCTCGCTGCGTTATATCCCCAACAACGATGTGTGGCGTCCCTGCGATGCGGCCGAATCGGCGGTCAGCTGGAAGGCTGCCATCGTCCGCAAGGATGGCCCGAGCTGCCTGATCTTCAGCCGCCAGAACCTGGCCCCGCAGCCGCGTACGGCCGAGCAGGTGCAGCAGATCGAACGCGGTGGTTACGTGCTGGCTGATGCCGCCGGTACCCCGGACGTGATCCTGATCGGCACCGGTTCGGAAATTGGTCTGGCCGTGGCCGCCAAGGCCGAGCTGGACGCTGCCGGCATCAAGACCCGCGTGGTGTCGATGCCGTGCACCGACGTGTTCGATCGCCAGGACGCGGCTTACCGCGAATCCGTGCTGCCGAACGCCGTGCGCAAGCGCGTTGCGGTCGAAGCCGGCGTCACCGGTTTCTGGCGCCAGTATGTGGGCCTGGACGGTGCGGTTATCGGTCTGGACACCTTCGGCGCATCGGCCCCGGCCGACAAGCTGTACAAGCACTTCGGCATCACCACCGAAGCGGTTGTGGCAGCGGCCAAGGCGCTGACCGCGAACTGATCGCATTGCATCGCAAGTATTGAAAAAAGGCCGGGGAAACCCGGCCTTTTTTTTCACCCCTGTAGTGCCGAGCCATGCTCGGCAGAGGTTTTACCAGCCAAAGCTGCCCTCACCCCAACCCCTCTCCCGCAAGCGGGAGAGGGGCCAAAGCGGTAGTGCCGAGCCATGCTCGGCAGGGCCTTCCCGGTATTCCAACCCATTGCAGGAGCGGCGTAAGCCGCGAAGCTCAGAGCCCCTGGCTATCGATGGCCTTGCCGATTGTCAGCTTCGCGGCTTACGCCGCTCCCACAAAATCAGCCTTCTCAGCACCCGATCAGGTGGCGATGCACACCATCAAGCTTTCGCCGCACTCCGTGCCAGACCAACCCGCAGCAGCCCAGCATTGAGTCTTTCGCCAAAACTGCGCGGACGCTCCAGTCCCATCCGTTGCATATACATCGCATCGTTCTCGGCAGGTGGCTGGCGCATTGCTGCGACTACGGTACGTAGCTTGCCCATGGGTGTGGCAGTCGCCGATTTCAGCCAGCCCAGTGCCCGCACCAGGTCCTGTTCGACAGCATCGAAGTCACTACCGAGGGGATAGTCGGGCAGGCTGCCATCCGTACGGAACGGAGCCAATGCCGCGCGCAGCACCTCGGCACGATTCTGTTGCCAGTGTGCTGGCGCACTGAAATTGGCTGCGAGCTTCTTCGAGGCCTTGGCTTGTTCCAACAGCGCCGGCTGGAAGGCCGCATCGGTGATGCTGCTCATCGCGACGACGCAGTCTTCGTCGGTCATGTTGCGCAGGTCGGCAATGCCGTACTCGTTGACGAAGACGTCGCGCAGATGGCGGGGGATGGTGGTGTGGCCGTAGTTCCAGCGCACGTTGGATTGCGCCTTTCCGCCGTCTTCGCGCACCGCGCGGAACATCAAAATGCTGCGTGCGTCGGGCAGGGCATGTGCCATCGCCACGAAGTTGTACTGGCCGCCGACGCCGGACACCACGCGGCCGTCTTCCAGTGCATCGGACGCGGCTGCACCGAGCGCGCTGGCAATCATGCAGGAGTTGAAGAAGCGCGCATCGCGGCGCTGCAGCCGCTCCAGCGCTTCGTTGCCGCCGTACAACTGGTTGATCTCACTGATGCGGCGCATGCCGATGGCGTTGCGTTCGGCCTCGGGCAGCTTGCGTAGCCAGTCGTAGAATTCGGACGAACCCAGGTAGAAGGCGCCGTGCAGGTATTCGCCTTCGCGTGCTAGGCGGCCGCGGTCGCCGTTGCTGGCGGTGCCGTCGGCCAGCCGTTGCATCAGCTCGATGTCGTCGTGCACCTTGCGCCAGATCACGCCGGTCTGCACCAGCTTGCGGAAGCCTTCGTTGAGCATTTCGCTGCAGCCGTACAGGCCGATTTCAAACGGCCCCAGCCCGCCGGCTTCGCGCACCAGCGGATGTTCGGCGAGCTGTGGATCCAGCGCATGCAGAATCTGCCGATAGCGCGCGTTGTCGGTATGGCGCAATACAAGCGCGTGGCTGAGTGCATCGGCCAGGGTGCCGATGCCGATCTGCAAGGTGCCGCCATCGCGGACCAAGGTGCTGGCATACAGGCCGATGGCGTAGTCGGCATCGCTGACTGGTTGCCGAGGCAGACCGAACAGCTGCGGATAGGGGCCGGGCGGGGTGATGACCAGATCGAAGAAATCCGGATCGACCGCAGCGGTTCCACCCAGCCATGGTAATTGCGGATCAATCTCGGCGATCAACAGCGGCTTGGGCAGCCCGCGTGCGGCGATGGCATCCAGCGTGTCCTGGGTGATGTCGTTGTTGCACGACAGCGATAGCTGATTGCTGCCTTCGCGCCAGGCGACTTTCTGCACGATGGCATTGGGCGCGCGTTGCGCCACGGCATCGGCGGCATGCGTGTAGTTCAGGCTGGTGTAGTAGCGCTGCGCCTGCGTCGAGCGCAACAGCGCGCCCGATTGCATATAGAACTCTTCCACCTGTACATGCGCGGGCAGGGCGTCGCGCATGATTGCGTCCGAGTAGGCCAGGCGCGGGAAGTCCTTGCCGAAGTGACGCTCCACGAACGGGCGCATGAAGCGCGCTTCCAGGCCATCGCCCTTTGCTTGTGGCGGATTCAGCGACAGTGCGGTGTACAGCTGCAGCGGCCGCGCCGGGTCGTGTTCTATGCGCGCGTACAGGGCATTGAGCAAACGATGGGGCTTGCCGAGCGCCAGCGGTGCGCCGATGCGCAGGGGGCCTTGGATGTTGCTCAGCAGCCAGTCCACGGCGGCATCGAGGTCGGTCACGTGATGGGGCATGGTGTCCGGTATGTGCGGGGGTGCGGGCATTACAGCATGACCGTGCTGAATCACTTGGTGAGGGCTTGACAGGCTTTTCGTTTACTCGTGTAATCGACAAAAATTACAGGCGTAAACGATGATCCGGATCAGTGAGGCCGAAGCCGTGGTGATGGAGGTGCTGTGGGGTCAACACCCACTCTCTGCCGACGAGGTTATCGCGCGCCTGCCGGCAGGGAATGAATGGGCTGAAGCAACCGTCAAGACCCTGCTCAACCGCCTGCTCAAGAAGGCCGCCATCAGTGCCAGCAAGGAGGGCCGGCGCTTTCTATACGCGCCGCTGGTGCAGCGCGATGCCTGGGTACTGGAAGAAAGCAGCAGCCTGCTTGAGCGGCTGTTCGATGGCCGGGTGGCGCCCTTGGTAGCGCATTTCAGCCAGAACCAGAGGCTCAGCCGCGACGACGTGGCCGAGCTGCGCAAATTGCTGGAGGAGCTCGATGATGAGCAGCGCTGAGATGCTGGCGGTTCTCACCGAAACCACCTTGGCCAGCAGCGCGGCGATCGTGTTGGTGCTGTTATTGAGGCGCCCGGTGCGGCGTTGCTTGGGCGCCAGCGCGGCCTACCTGCTGTGGCTGGTGTTGCCTGCCGCGTTGCTTGCGGTGCTGCTGCCAGGGCCGCAGCTCACGGCAGTGCCGATGCGCGTGGTGGGTGCGACGGCGCAGGTGGGCGAGGTGGTCGCGGCGACCGTTGGCTTCAGCTCGGCGTGGCCACAGTGGTTGTTGAGCGCGTGGTTGGCAGGTGCCGTACTGATGGCCGCGCGGTTGGTGCGACAGCAATACGATTTCCGGCGTGAGTTGGGCGTGCTTGTGCAGCGTGCGGACGGGTTGTGGCAGGCACAGAGCACGGCAGGTTTGCCGGCGGCGATGGGTTTACTGCAGCCCAGGATCGTGTTGCCAGCGGGTTTCGAACAGCGTTACTCCAGCCTGGAACAGCAGCTGGTGCTGTTGCATGAGCGCGTGCATCTGCGCCGTGGCGATATCGGGGTGAACGCACTGCTTGCCTTGTTGCAGTGTGTGTATTGGTTCAACCCGCTGCTGCTGTTGGCCCAGCGCCGCTGCCGCGAGGATCAGGAGTTGTCCTGTGACGAACGGGTCATCGCACAGATGGCCGGCGCGCGTCGCAGTTACGGCGACGCCATGCTCAAGACCGGGCTGGCGCAGTCTTCGTTGCCGGTGGGGTGCCACTGGCAGAGCCATCATCCATTGAAGGAGCGTATTGCGATGTTGAAGCGACCGGTACCGGGGAAGAAGCAGTGGGCGGCAATGCTGTTGTTGTCGGTTGGGCTGTCGTCGGGGTTTGCTTACGCGGCGTGGGCGGCAAAGCCGGCGCGCGCTGTCGCCTCGGCAGTACAAGGCACGGTCTATGCCACCTTTGTCGAGGCCGAGCTTGATGGCACGACACAGCGTTTTGAACTGCGCCAGCCTGCAGGCATGCCGTTCTCCTTCAGCGCCAGCTCGGGCAGGGGCGTGCAGTGGGCAGCGGAATTCACCCTGACGCCCGCTGCGGATGGCCTGCTGAAGCTGCAGGGCACGATGAAAGCCGATGGTGTAGTGGTGTCTTCGCCCACGCTGTTGACCAAGGCCAACGAAGTCGCGGGCATCGAGGTCTCGACCGCGGACGGACGCTCGCTATGGAAGCTGCAGTTGCGCTCGCTGCCGCAGGTCGCCGTGCCGGTCGCGGCAGACAGGATCTCGTTGGAGCCTGAAGCTATCGCCGGGGCGGCAGTGGTCGATCGGATGCCGCCTCCGCGTTATCCGAAGGACGCGGTGGACAACCGCATCGAAGGCAAGGTCATGTTGCGTATCGAGGTTGGTGCGGATGGACGGCCTACTGATGTGAAGGTCACCGAGTCGCAGCCGCAGGGCGTGTTTGATGCAGCGGCAGTGGAGTCTGCATGGAAATGGACCTTCGTCCCGGCGCAGAAGGATGGCAAGGCGGTAGCCAGTGCATTGAAGGTGCCGGTGCAGTTCGCGATGGATGAAGAAGAGCTCACCTATACCGAACAAGGCAGCTGAGCATGCGCATGCGTGCAACCGTAGTGGTATTGCTGGCCTTGGCCGGTTGCGCAACGCGGCCGGCAACGGACGCGTCGTTGGCGCACTTCGACGTCAATCAGCAGCGGCAGCTGCTGCAGCCCGAAGCCAGCGCGGGAGCGCCCGGTGAGGTGCAGCCCTATCAACTGGCGGCGAGCGAACGTTTCCGCATGCCGGTCGCACTGCATGCGCCGGACCCGGCGTTGCCGGAAGATCACGCCCGGCAGTCATTGGCGCCAACCACGGTGTGCCTGCGCGTCATCATCGACGCGCAGGGCCAGGTGCAGCGTTCGGAGCCTTTGCTCGCGCATTCGCGCTGTGCCGGCGGTGCCGAGGCGGGGAACGCATCGTTGTTGCAGTCAGCCTTGTCGGCTACTGCGGATTGGGTGTTCCAGCCGGCAGCGCTCTGCCACTTTGTTGCCGGCAGCGCACCTGCTGGAGATGGCTGCGAAGGTGCTGCGCGGCTGGAAAATGTACCGGTGACGCTGTCCTATGCCTTCACCTTCGAAGTGGTGGAGGGCAGGGCGTCGGTGCGGCAAGGAGGCCTGCGCTGATCTGCTGCCCTGCGCGCGGCACCTTGCGTGCAGCGCGCAGGCAGAAACTCAGGGCGTATCCAGCAGCTGGTTCAACAAGGCCGCCAGCTGTTCGCCGCCCAGGCGAAGCTGGGCCTCGGCAACCGGTTCCCACACTGCGGTGTAACGCTCATCGATCTTGTGACCGCTCGGGTACAGGCCTTTGCGGGTGGCGATGCGGCAGGTCTGCTCGGCCCACAATGCCGGGTCGCGCTGCAGGTCCGGCGCACGGGTGCTGGCGGGTGCTGGCAGTGCCTGCAGCCGTTGCAGGAACTGGTCGTCGTTCAACTGCAACGTGTAGAACATGCCGCTGTCCCAGACCGAATGCAGGTTGGTGCCGCGGCCATTGAACTGCAGCTGGTAGCTGTTGCCGCCGCGGTCGTGGCCATAGCCGGCATGCAGCGGCTGGTGCAGGTCACCGACCAGATGCACGACGAACTTGAGCGCCTGCAGACGTTCGACGTCGCTGAGCTGGCGGTTGGCCAGCAGTGCGCTTTGCGCCTGCAGCGCGCCAACCACGCAGTTGCCGTTGGGGCAGTGCTTGGGCGGGGAGAAGGCGCAGTCGTCCTCGGCCATGTTGACGTAGTGCCAGCTGGCCGAACGCTTGCCCAGATCGGGATCGTTGCCGCGCAGCTGGTCGGCCCAGGGCGCGATGCTGCTGAGGCTGGCGCCGGGTTCGGCGGCCAACAGGCGCTCAACTTCCGCCCTGGTGGCGGGGTGAAGGTTGGGTTCGGCAATGCGCGCGACCAGCCGGTGGCCTTGTGCGCCCCATGCCAGGGCCTGGCCGGGGATCAATGCGGAAACTGCGAGGGTGATGCCGACAGCCGGCAACAGGAGACGGTGGAGCTTGTTCATGCCGCCATTCTAACGGCTGCGCTGGGCTCAGCTGCGTGCGCCAGCTGGCGAAACACGCCCCCGGCGGTGGCCGGGGACGTGCTGGTTGCTGCCTGCTTGCCTTGCAACCGCGGCAAGGCTCAGAACTTGAAGACGTACGCCACGCCGTACACCAGCGGATCGATCTTGGCGGTGCCCAGCGAATTGCCGTTGACCTTCACCTTGGTGTCGATATCGGCCCAGCGCATGTCAACACGCAGTGCACCCTTGTCGCTGACGGCGAAATCCAGGCCGGCGTGCGCTGCCAGGCCCCAGGAGTCTTCCAGCTTCAGCTTGGTGCCGGCCAGCGCGCCCTTGCTGTCGGTGCTGAAGAACTTGGTGTAGTTCACGCCCAGACCGACGAACGGGGTGACCTTGCTGCTGTTGGTGAAGTGGTACTGCAGCGAGACCACCGGCGGCAGCTGCTTGGTTTCGCCGACCTTGCCGACGCCGTTGATGCTGACGTCGTGCTTGAACGGCAACGCTGCCAGTACTTCGATACCGATGTTGTCGGCGACGAAGTATTCAAAGGTGACGGTCGGCTTGACGTCGCTGTCGACCTTGGTGGACAGCTTGCCCAGGCCCAGCGCGGCGCCATTCAGATCGCCGGCATCGGACTTCGGGTCAACGGCGTGGACGCCGACGCCCAGGGTCCAGTCGCCCTTGGACTGGGCCATGGCGGGGGCGGTGGCAGCCAGGGCCACGGCGGCAGCCAGGCCGGAGAGCAGCAGGGCGGAGGTCTTGCGCATGTGTAAATCCATTGCTTGGTGGAGGTGGCACCAGTGTCGGGACAGGGCTGGGAGAGCGCTTTGATCCTGATCAAACAGGGGTTTGTACTCAGCTGGCGCTCAGCTGCGGCCACGCCCGGGCTGGCCACGGGGCGGGCAGCTGTCCTGTTAGAATGGCGGCCCCTTTCCACCCCCGCCGCAATGGCTTTGCGGCTGCAGGAGCTTGTGAACATGGCAATCAAGGTCGGCATCAACGGTTTCGGTCGCATCGGGCGCAATGTGTTGCGTTCGGCAGTGTTGAACTTCGGCAATGACATCGAGATCGTGGCCATCAACGATCTGCTGGAGCCGGACTATCTGGCGTACATGCTCAAGTACGACTCGGTGCACGGCCGTTTCAAGGCTGATGTGGAAGTGTCGGGCAGCGACCTGCTGGTCAACGGCAAGAAGATCCGCCTGACCCAGGAACGCGACCCGGCCAACCTGAAGTGGGACGAAGTGGGCGTGGACGTAGTCATCGAATCCACCGGCCTGTTCCTCACCAAGGAAACCGCGCAGAAGCATCTTGATGCCGGCGCCAAGAAGGTGATCCTGTCGGCCCCGTCCAAGGACGACACGCCGATGTTCGTGTTCGGCGTGAACCACAAGACCTACGCCGGCCAGAGCATCGTCTCCAACGCTTCGTGCACCACCAACTGCCTGGCCCCGCTGGCCAAGGTCATCAACGACAAGTGGGGCATCAAGCGCGGCCTGATGACCACCGTGCACGCTGCCACCGCCACCCAGAAGACCGTTGACGGCCCGTCCAACAAGGATTGGCGCGGCGGTCGTGGCATCCTGGAAAACATCATTCCGTCCTCCACCGGTGCTGCCAAGGCCGTGGGCGTGGTGATCCCGGAATTGAACAAGAAGCTGACCGGCATGAGCTTCCGCGTGCCGACCTCGGACGTGTCGGTGGTCGACCTGACCGTCGAGCTGGAGAAGGAAGCCACCTACGCTGAAATTTGCGCCGAAGTGAAGGCACAGAGCGAAGGCGCGCTGAAGGGCATCCTCGGTTACACCGAAGACAAGGTGGTTGCCACCGACTTCCGTGGCGAGACCCACACCTCCGTGTTCGACGCCGAAGCCGGCATCGCCCTGGACAGCACCTTCGTCAAGCTGGTCAGCTGGTACGACAACGAGTGGGGCTATTCCAACAAGTGCCTGGAAATGGTGCGCGTCGTCGCCGCCTGATCCACGCGTTGAGTAGTAAACAGAAAGGGCGCCTTGCGGCGCCCTTTCTGCGTTTCAAAGCCCCTCCTCTCGCCGCAGGCGAAGGGGGTGAAGAAGGCCGCTTGCACGCCACTGGCGTGCGGTCTGCTGAACGACCGAAGGCTGCGCCTGAGGGCCGGACGGGTTGGGAGGGATGCTTTCAGCAGTTGCCCCCGACCCCTTTATTGCCTTGGCGGCTCCTCGATCACCTCACTGCCCGGGTGCCTGGCAAACCGTCCCTGTCCGGCTGGATGCACCGGCCCATGGCCGGACCAGGGCCAGCCACCAAACTGGGTACGGCCGTAATCGCGCCGGGTCTGTTCGATCTCCTCGGCGCTGTTCATCACGAACGGTCCATAGGCCACAACCGGTTCGGCAATCGGTACGCCCTGCAGCAGCAGGATCTGCACCACCTCACTGCCGCCGTTGTGCAGGGGCAGGGCACTGCCGGCGGCTACTTCCAACAGGCGCGGTTCGGCGACGGAGCTGCCGTCCACCTGCAAATGCCTGCCATCGTGGAAATACAGCGTGCGCCGCGTACCCGGCCGGCTGGCCGGCGGCAGGGTCAAGGAAGCGCCCGGCTGCAGGGTGATCTGCCATACCGCCAGATCGGCGTCCGGGTTGGCTGCCCATGAGTTGCGGCCCGGCGCCAGCGCAACTACCTCGGCCTGCGCGGCTTCCTGCGGCTGGTAGCGGCCGGCAATCACGTTCACCTCGGCGCCGCCGCTGCGGTACTTGGGAATATTCTCGCCCCACAGCATCACGAACTCCGGATCGGCCATCTTGCTGCGGGCTGGCAGGTTCAACCAGATCTGGTACAGCTCCAGCGGATTGCCCTGCTCGCGCGAACGCAGCGGGAACATCTCCGAATGCTGAATGCCGCTGCCGGCGGTCAGCCACTGTACGTCACCATCCCCGTAGCGGGCGGTGGCACCCAGCGAATCGGCGTGATCGACCACGCCCTTGGGCACGATGGTGATGGTTTCAAAGCCGCGGTGCGGATGCGCCGGGAAGCCGGGCACGTTCACCCCGTGGTACATGCTGAAGCCGTCCTTGCCGCTGAAATCATGGCCCAGCTCGCGGCCGCCGAGCAGGCGCATGTCCACGGCCTGGTCGGCGGTGGCCGGCGGGAACTGGTCCAGGTGGTAGGCACAGAACAGGAACGGATCGGTGCCCGGCCACGGGTGGCCCAGCGGTTCGTTGCGGAGGATCAGGTTGGACATCGGTGACTCCTTGGCCTGGGTGGTGTGGCGCGCCAGCGGGCTGGCGCCCAGCTGCGTGGACATGCTCTATTGATGGGTGCGCGGTTCTACGCCACAAGGAGGCACGCCGATGGCAGCAACTCACACCGGTGATACTGGGCTTGGCGAAGGTGAAGATGCCGCGTATTGCAGGCAGGTGCGCTTGTTGCTGGACCGTGTAGGCGAAAAATGGAGCCTGCTGGCGGTGCTTGCGCTGCGTGGCCAACCCCGCCGTTTCAACCAGCTGCGGCGCGAGCTGAGCGGGGTCTCGCCGCGCATGCTGGCGCGTTCGCTGCGTGGCCTGGAACGTGATGGGCTGGTCAGCCGGCAGGTCTACCCGACCGTGCCGCCGCAGGTCGACTATGCCTTGACGAGCTTGGGGCAATCGCTGCTGCAACCGGTGGACGCCCTGCTGCAATGGGCCTGGGCGCACCAGCCGCAGATGGACCAGGCGCGTTCCGACTTCGATGCACACCAGCAGCAGGACGCGGACGGAACACCGCTGTAGGGCGTGCAGCGGAGCTGACTGTGCCTGACCTTGCGTTTTCAGGTGACCCCGATAAGGTGATGCAGCACGTTCAGGTGCACAAGGATGATCAATGGACGAGGGTTGGGTGTTGTTGATAGTGCTGCTGGTACTGGCCGCGCTGGCAGTACCGGTGTTGTTGGTTACCGCCCTGGTATCGGTGTCCTCGCTCAAGCGCCGCGTGGCTGTGCTGGAAGCGCGTCTGGACGCTGGCGACACTGAGGCCGCACCGCGACAGCCGCGCAGCGAGGCCGCCCAGCCTTACGCTTGGCGGGAGCCGGAAGCCAATCCAGACGATTCCGTTGCGGTGCCGGAGACGGCTGTGCCGGTCGCCGCGCCCGCACCGGTTGTTTCGTCCGAGCCTGCGCCGGTCACCGCTACGCCACTGCCGCCACCATTGCCGCCCAGGCCCGATCCGCTCGATCCACTGGCAAGCGCGCCGCGCCGCCCGCTTCCGGCACGGCAACCGGCCCCGGAGCAGACCTGGACGCCGGCCGCACCGGCACCACCGGCCGAACCCAACGTCATCGAGCGCGCGCTTGCCTATGCCAAGCAATGGCTGACCAGTGGCAATGTGCCGGTCAAGGTCGGCATGCTGGTGTTGCTGGCCGGCGTTGCCGCCCTGCTCAAGTACGCCAGCGACCAGGGCTGGTTCGTGGTGCCGCCGAGCCTGCGCCTGGCAGGCATCAGCGCCGCCGCACTGGCCGGCCTGGTATTTGCCTGGCGCAAACGCGAGAGCCACCGGAGTTTTGCCCTGGCGATGCAGGGCGGCATGATCGGCATCCTTTTGCTGGTGGTGTTTTCGGCCTGCAAGAACTACGGAATGATCGGCGTCGCGCCGGCGTTCGCGTTGAGTGTGGTGTTGATTGCCGGCCTGTCGGTGATGGCCGTGCTGCAGGAAAGCCGGACTCTGGCCATCCTCGGTGTGCTGGCCGGTTTCATGGCGCCGATCTGGTTGTCGGACGGCAGCGGCAACCATGTTGCCCTGTTCTCGTATTACGCCTTGCTCAACCTTGGCATCTTCGCCATTGCCTGGGTGCGGCCGTGGCGCATCCTCAACCTGCTGGGCTTCGTCTTTACCTGGGGCATCGGTACGGCTTGGGGTGTGCTGGACTACGAACCGGCCAAGTTCAACAGCGTCGAGCCCTTCCTGGTGCTGTTCTTCGGGTTCTATCTGTTGCTGCCCTTGTTGTACGCGCGCAAGGCCAGCACCGCCGGCAATGCGCGCATCGATGGCTGCCTGTTGTTTGGTACGCCGCTTATCGCCTTCTCATTGCAGGCCGCGTTGCTGCAGGGCGATCGCATGCCGTTGGCATTCTGTGCATTGGGTGTGGCTGCGCTGTATGCGGTGCTGGCACGCGCGCTGATCAACAACGAGCGCATGAATGTGCTGGCACGCGGCTACGCCATTCTCGCAGTCGGATTCGCCACCTTGGCGGTGCCTTTGGCCCTGTCTGCCAAGGCCACGGCATCGGTGTTCGCGCTGGAAGGGGCGGGTCTTGTATGGCTGGGCCTGACCCAGGATCGTCGCCTCGCCCGCTGGACCGGTATTGGCCTGCAACTGGCGGCTGCTGCCGCCTTGGTCATTGGTGTGTCGGCTAGCCATCCAGGCGCAACAACCGCCATTGCCAACGCCGCCTTCATGGGCGCTTTGCTGATCGCCGTTGCCGGCTTCGCCACGGCGTGGTGGTACCGCGCTGCGGGCAATCAGCAGGTCGCGACCGTGGCTTACCTGTGGGCGCTGGTCTGGTGGCTGGGCAATGTGATCATGGAAATCGGTGATTTCGTCGAGGTCGGCAGCCGCCTGCATGCAGTGTTGCTGCTGCTGGGCGTAACCGCGTGGGTGGCAGCCGAAGTGCAGCGACGTGCACCGGCCCTGGCGCTGTCGCTGACCACGCTGGGTGGCTTTGTCATGGCCTTCCCGGTCGCGTTCCTGCAGCTGTCCGAGTATGGCCAACCGTTCGCCGGCTATGGGGCGATTGCGTGGCCGGTATTTGCTGCCTTGGGCGTACGCAGCCTGATGTGCCTGCGTGCCGGCAGTGGTGCGGTGGCTGGGCTGGCGCAGTTGGCCTGGTGGCTGTTGTGGCCGACCGTATTGTCGTTGCTGGCCTGGCATATAGGCGCGCGTTTCGCACTGGCCGAAGGCTGGGTGGGCATGTTGCTGGCGCTGCCGTGGCTGTTGTTGGCGATGTTGTCGATGTACCGCTGGGCGTGGCTGTCGCAGCCGCTGGGTGCCGCGTTCGAGCGCTATCGCGCGGCCTTGCAGTTGGCGGTGTTCGCGGTATTGGGCTTGTGGTGGCTGACTTCGTTGGCCAGTGCGGGTTCGGCGGCGCCGCTGCCGTGGATTGTGGTGTTCAACCCGCTGGAACTGGCGGAGATCGCGGTGCTTGCGCTGTTGGCGATGCGCCTGCGCCAGAACGGCAGCGCAGCGGTGCTGCCGATGCAGTTGGTGGGTACGGCCTTGGCCGCCTTGGTGCTGGTGACGGTGATGACCTTGCGCGCCGTCCATCACTGGGGCGATGTGTCGTGGAACGACAGTCTGCTCGGCAGCAAGTTGGCGCAGACCAGCCTGACCGTGGTGTGGAGCCTGCTTGGTGTGATCGGCTGGATCTCCGGCTCGCGTCGCGGCCAGTGGGGGCTGTGGCTGGCCGGTGCCATTCTGATGAGCGTGGTGTTGGCAAAGCTGCTGCTGATCGATCGTGGCAATCTGGGCGACCTGCTTGGTATCGGCGCTTTCATCGCCTATGGCCTGCTGTGCACGCTGGTGGGTTGGTTGGCGCCGGCACCGCCGCGCCGTGCAAATGCTGCAACAGACAATGAGGACGTTTCCGCATGATCAAGCGCCTGCTGGTAGCGGCCTTGCTGCCTTTCAGTGCACTCGCCGCCGATGACTTCGCCCGGCAATGGCCGCTGCAGTTGTCACAGCCTGATGCCGGCGCTTACCGGGTGCCGCTGGATGCAGACGTCTATGCCGCTGCGCATTGGCGTGACCTGCGTGATGTACGGGTGATCGATGCCGATGGCAAGCCGGTGGCGAGCGCGGTGTATGCCGCAGCTACGCCGCTGGGCGGCGCGGTGCGTACCGCGCCGCTGCGTTGGTTTGCGTTGCCGGCGGCCAGCGTGGGCGGCGATGACGACCTGAGCGTGGTGGTCGAGCGCGATACTGCGGGCAAGGTGGTGTCGATCCGCAACCTGGTGGGCACGGCGCCCGCGGCAGCCGCTGCCGATCCGGTATGGCTGATCGATCTGGGTGATGAGGCCGGCAAGCTGCACAAGCTGCTGGTTGACTGGAGCGACACCGCGGCGACGCTGGATCTGGGTTATCGACTGGAAGGCAGCGATGACCTGCGCGGCTGGCAGGTATTGGACCCACAGGTGCGGCTGGTGCAGTTGCGCAACCAGGGCAACGCGCTGCGCAACAACAGCATCCGGGTTGAATCAGGCCTGCGCTACCTGCGCCTGGTGCCTTTGCAGCGCAGCGGCGCACCTCCGCTGCAGGGATTGCGTGGCGAGTTCGCCGACGCGGTCGAAGCAGGCGATTGGCAGTGGCAGGAACTGCAGGCGGCTGCAGGCGGCAATGGCAAGGACGGTTACCTGTACCGATTGCAGGGGCGGTTCCCCGTGCAGCGGCTGGATGTGCTGATGCCGGCCAACAGCGCGGTGAGCTGGACGGTATCCAGCCGCGATGAGGATCGCGCCAAGGGCGCCGACGGCGAACCTGTCTGGCAGACCCTGACGACCGGCTGGAACGCATGGAACCTCACGCAGGGCGGCCGGCAACAGCGTTCTGCACCACTGGAAACCTCGGGCATCATCGATGACCGGCAATGGCGCCTGCAGGCCGAGCCGGGTGCGGAACCTGCCGCTGCGCCAGCGTTGCGGCTGGGCTATCGACCGGGCAGCGTGGTGTTTCTTGCGCAGGGGCGGGCGCCGTACCTGCTGGTTGCCGGCAGCGCGGACGAAGGCAAGGCGCAGGCCGCGCTGGATCCGATGCTGGCAGCATTGCGTGCACACAACGGTGCGCAGTGGCAGCCGGCCGCAGCGACGCTGGGCGCGGGTACGCAGCGTGCCGGCGATGCGGCCTATCAGCAGGTTGAAGCACCGCGCGATTGGAAGAACATCGTGTTGTGGCTGGTGCTGGTGTTGGGCGCAGCAGCGGTGGCGGGCTTTGCTTTCAGCCTGATTCGCAGCAGCCGCGCAGAAAAAAGCGAACGATGAGGTGGTGCCGAGCCATGCTCGGCAGGGGCATTCCCGGTAGTGCGTCCGGTCTTCTGCTAGTGCCCCCAGCCGAGCATGACTCGGCTCTACAGTTGCTTGGCCGCGTGTTCTGTCTGCAATCCAAGGTGTCGATTGGCATATGCGTTTTAAATCATTTGCGGTTGCACTTCTGCTTGGCTTTTCAACTGTCGCCGCTGCCAGGCAAGCTTCGGCCGATGTCCATGCTCAACAGGTCTTCGAACTATGGCTTGCTGCATACAACAGCGGTGAGCGCGATGCGCTGCAGACCTTCCTGGCCGACTACAAGGTTGGGCAGGACGCGCAACGCTTTCTGGATATCCGTCAATCGCTGGGTACGTTCAAATTGGTGGGCGTCAAATCCAGTACAGAGGACAGCGCGCAGCTGATGCTGCTGTCGGAGATGACCGATCGTGGGGTGTTGGCGACGTTGGATCTGGATCCTGCGGATCGGTTTGATGTCACCAAGCTGCAGCTGGAAGGAATGGACCTGCCGGATGAGTTCAAGCCTCAGCGGATGCGCCTGGCGCAAGTGCTGGCTGCAGGAGAAGCCCGGCTCGATGCCGCGCGCGCTGCCGATACGCTGTCCGGTGCATTGGCCGTCGCCAAGGATGGCAAGTTGCTGATGAGCTGGCACGGCGGCGCTGCTGATCGCGAGCACGCCATTGGTGTGGATGAAACAACGCGCTTCCGCTTGGCCTCGTTGAACAAGATGTTCACTGCGGTGGCGATCCTGCAGTTGCAGGAGGCCGGCAAGCTGTCGCTGGATGACAAGATTGCGCTGCATCTGAAGAATTATCCGAACCAACAGATAGCCGAGGCGGTCAGCATCCGTCAGCTGCTCAACCACACCAGCGGCCTGGGGGATGTGTTCGGAGAAGAATTCGAAAAGCGTTCGCAGTCGTTGCGCACGCTCAACGACTACTGGAGCCTGGCCAGCGCCACGCCGCTGGGCTCGACGCCTGGCAGCGAGGATGGCTATTCCAACTATGGCTACATCCTGCTCGGCTCGATCATCGAAGCGGTGAGCGGGCAGTCGTATTACGACTACGTGGATCAGCATATCTATCGCGTCGCGGGAATGAGCGCGACCGGTTCGGAGCCGGAATCGACAGCTGTACCCGGGCGCGCGGTTGCCTATACCAAGGTTGACGGCAAGTGGGCGCAGGAAACCAAGACGCTGCCGTGGCGTGGCACATCGGCCGGTGGTGGCTACAGTACGGTTGGCGATATGCTGAAATTTGCCGAAGCGCTGCGTGCGGGTCGGCTGATATCGCCCACCTCGCTGGGGCTGGCCACAGCACCGCAGAACAACAAAGGCTGGTATGGCTATGGCTTCATGGTCAGCGGGCAGGGCGCGCAGCGGCAATATGGCCACGAAGGTGGCGCGCCCGGTGCAAATGCATCATTGGTCGTGCTTCCCGCGCAGGGTTACGTGGTTGTCGGCTTGAGCAATGTGGACCCGGGCGCGATGGAGAATGTGGTCAACTTCATCGTGAATCGTCTGCCGCTGTGATCGGTAGTGCCGAGCCATGCTCGGCAGGGGCTTGCCCGGCAATTCGCATGTAGGAGCGGCGTAAGCCGCGAAGCTGATGCAAAGCAAACTGGCAAGATAGCTGCAACTGCGATTGGCTCAGGCAGCTGTTGCACTGTCGGCTTCGCGGCTTACGCCGCTCCTACAAGTGGTATTGCGGGTGCTGGTAAGGCCTCAGCCGAGCATGGCTCGGCACTACGGTTTGAAGTCCTTGCTCAGCAGGCCATACATGGCGCTGTCGCAGATTTCGTCGTTTACGTTCCAGCGTTCGCGGAACAGGCCTTCCTGGATGAAACCCTGTCTTTCCACCAGACGACAGGAGGGGTGGTTGCGTGGGTCGATGTCGGCTTCGATGCGGCGCAGCCCCAGCTGGTTGAACGCGTAAGCCAGGATCAGCCGCAGGGCTTCGCTGGCCAGGCCGCGACCCTGCCAATCGGGATGCAGGCTGTAACCAATTTCCGCGCGGCCTTGGCTGAGGTCGATGGCGAACAACGCAGAAGTGCCGATCAGCAGATCGGTCCGGGCATCGGCGAGGGCCCAGATCAGGATGTCCAGCTCGCGGCGTTGGCGCTGGATATCGGCAATCTTCTGCTCAGCCTGCTGCACTTCGGTCCAGGCCGGGTAGCTCCAGTAGCGCATTACCTGCGGGTGGCTGTGGATGGCAAACAGCGCGGGGGCGTCGGTTGTGCGGACTTCGCGCAGGTGCAGGCGCAGGCTGGACAGCTCGGGTTGTGGCAGGCGTGGCGACATCCATTTCACCTTGGGTTTGCCCCGCTAGGCAGGGCGGGCGAGAATTGCGGTTTCCCCATACTCGCGGAGCTGATCCTGCCATGTCCATCGTTCGCATGACCGACCTCGACCTTTCCGGCAAGCGCGTACTGATCCGCCAGGATCTGAACGTGCCGATCGATGAGAGCGGCAAGATCACCTCCGAGCAGCGCATCACCGCGTCGCTGCCGACCCTGAAGCTGGCGCTGGAGGCAGGTGCTGCCGTGCTGGTGACCTCGCACCTGGGCCGCCCCAAGGAAGGTGTGTGGACCGAGGCTGATTCGCTGGCGCCGGTGGCCAAGCGCCTGTCCGAGCTGCTGGGCGTGGACGTGCCGCTGGTCAAGGACTGGGTGGACGGCGTGAACGTCGCCCCGGGCCAGATCGTGCTGCTGGAAAACTGCCGCATGAACGTGGGCGAGGGCAAGGACGACGAGGCGCTGTCGCAGAAGTACGCCGCGCTATGCGACGTGTTCGTGATGGATGCCTTCGGCACCGCGCACCGCGCCCAGGCCTCCACCCATGGCGTGATCCGCTTTGCCCCGGTCGCGGCCGGTGGCCCGTTGCTGATGGCTGAGCTGGACGCGCTGGACAAGGCGCTGGCCAACCCGGCCCGGCCGTTGCTGGCCATTGTGGCCGGCTCCAAGGTCTCCACCAAACTGGAGCTGCTGTCCAGCCTGGTCAGCAAGGTGGACCAGTTGATCGTTGGTGGCGGCATCGCCAATACCTTCATCGCTGCCGAAGGCCATGGCGTGGGCAAGTCGCTGGTCGAGAACGACCTGCTCGATACCGCCCGCAAGATTGATGCCGATGCCAAGGCACGTGGCGCTGAAATTCCGCTGCCGACCGATGTCGTCGTGGCGTCGGCCTTTGCTGCCGATGCGCCGGCCACGGTCAAGGCGGTGGACGCGGTTACTGCGGACGACATGATCCTCGACATCGGCCCGCAGACCGCTGCGCAGTACGCCGAACTGATTGCCAAGGCCGGCACCGTGGTCTGGAACGGCCCGGTTGGCGTGTTCGAGTTCGATGCCTTCGGCAAGGGCACCGAAGCAATGGCCAAGGCCATCGCCAGCTCCAATGCGTTCTCGATTGCGGGCGGTGGCGACACCCTGGCCGCGGTCGACAAGTACGGCATCGCCAAGCAGGTGAGCTATATCTCCACCGGCGGCGGCGCGTTCCTGGAGTTCCTGGAAGGCAAGACCTTGCCGGCGGTGGCAGCCCTGGAGGCGCGCGGCAAGTGAGAACGCCCTCACGAACCTGTTGCGCTCGATCTGTGCCCCGCGTGCGGTGCTCGCAATGCTCACGTATTCAACATACGTTGCGCTTGCTCCGCTCCACCACGGGGCACAGCTCATCGCTCACGACGGATCGTGAGGACGTTCCATGAGCCGCGATGTCTTCTTCTTCGATCTCGACGGCACGCTGATTGATTCGGCCGTCGGCATCACTCGCTGCGTGGCTTATGCACTGGAACAGATGGATCATCCGGTGCCGGGCGATGCCGAGCTGCGCAAGTGGATCGGCCCGGCGCTGCGTACCAGCTTCCAGCCTTTGTTTGGTGACGCCCTGCGCGTGGAGCGTGCGGTGGAGTTGTACCGCGAGCGCTTCGATGTGCACGGTTGGAAGGAGCACGCCATCTACGCCGGTATCGGCGATGTCGTGCAGGGTCTGCGTGCGGCTGGTCATCGGCTGGCCGTGGTCACTGCCAAGAACGAGCCGCATGCGCGGCGCATCGTCGAGCACCTGCCGTTTGGTGGCTGCTTCGAAGACATCATCGGCGCAACCGAAGATGGTTCGCGTAGCCACAAGCCGGAGCTGATCGCCGAGGCCTTGCAGCGTTTGTCGCTGCAGCCCTCGCAGTGCTGGATGATCGGCGACCGCCGCATGGACATCGAAGGTGCGCGCCACCACTGCATGCGCAATGTTGGCGTGCTGTGGGGTTTTGGTGGCCGCGAAGAGTTGCAGGCCGCCGGGGCCGGTGCATTGGCGGCTACGCCGGAAGAGTTGGCGGCGGTGTTGCGGGGTTGATTGATGGCTTTGGGTTTGTGTTGCCCCGACGTCCGGAACCTTGATCCAACCAAGCCGAAAAAGTGACGCGACATTCCCGCGCACGCGGGAATGACGGTCTTAGAGCATCGGCGAAATCCACCGGCATGCGCTGCCCGCTGGCACCACTTGTCACCCGATGTCCTCGGCATGTCTCCATTGCCAGCTTTCTTGCTGCGAAGCAGCAAAAGTTTTCCCTGGGCCAACACGCAACAGCAACTTTCGCGTGCTGAACTGTCTGCCTTGCTGATGGACCCGCGCAAAGCAACCGCAGGTCCCGCGTTGTCATACCGTACGGTATGTCCAGACGGCCTGTCTGGCCTGTCTTTGGGACAGTGCAGAAAGTGTCGTATGAAATCGTATGCGACATCGTTGTCATGCAATGGATGTGCTACTTTCGGCGGTCTATCAGGGAGACCACGCACAATGATTGAACGTCAGCGCCGCACCAAGATCCTCGCCACCCTCGGGCCGGCAACTGACGCGCCGGGCGTGCTGGACGATCTGTTCCGCGCAGGCGTCAACGTTGTGCGTTTGAACTTCTCCCACGGCGATCCGTCCGGTCAGGCCAAGCGTGCTGCCGACGTGCGCGCCGCTGCGCAGCGCGTTGGCGTGGAAGTCGGCATCCTCGCCGATCTGCCCGGCCCGAAGATCCGCATCGAGCGTTTTGCCGAAGGCAAGATCAAGCTCAAGGCCGGCGACCGTTTCGACCTGATCGCCAGCACCTCCGCTCCGGCCGGTGACACCAACCAGGTGGGCGTGAGCTACCTCGGCCTGCCGCAGGACGTGGCGCCGGGCGATGTGCTGCTGCTCGACGACGGCCTGATGCAGCTGCAGGTGGTGGAAGTGCAGGGCGAGCGCATCATCAACACCGTGCTCAACGACGGCGTGTTGTCCGACCGCAAGGGCTTGAACAAGCAGGGCGGCGGTCTGTCGCTGGGCGCGTTGACCGAGCGCGACAAAGAACTGATCGGCATCGTTGCCAAGATCGGCGTCGACTTCATCGCCGTCTCGTTCTGCCGCAATGCGCAGGACATGAACGACGCGCGTGAAATCGCCGAATCGCACGGTTGCTACGCCGCGCTGGTGTCCAAGATCGAGCGCACCGAGGCCATCGAAAATCTGGAAGAGATCGTCGACGCCAGCGATGTGGTGATGGTGGCGCGTGGTGACCTGGGCGTGGAAATCGGCGACGCCGAACTGCCGGGTCTGCAGAAGAAAATCATCAAGGCCTCGCTGGCGCAGAACAAAGTGGTGATCACCGCCACGCAGATGCTGCAGTCCATGGTCGAAAGCCCGATCCCGACCCGCGCCGAAGTGCTGGACGTGGCCAACTCGGTCATCGACGGTACCGATGCGGTGATGCTGTCGGCGGAAACCGCTGCCGGCATGTATCCGGTCAAGGCGGTGGAGGCGATGGCCCGCATCTGCCTGGGTGCCGAGCGTCAGTTCCAGACCGAGACCGATTTCAACGCCTCGCCGCGTAATCTGGAGCGTGCTGACCAGGCTATCGCCATGGCCACCATGTTCCTGGCCCAGCACGTGGGCGTGCGCGCGATCGTGGCGATGACCGAATCCGGTGGTACCGCGCGTTACCTGTCGCGCTTCCGTGCCAAGTCGCCGATCTACGCGGTCACCCGCCATGACGGCGCGCGCCGGCAGATGGCGCTGATGCGCGATGTGTTCCCGATCAACTTCGACAGCCGTGGCTTCACTCCGCGTGAAGCGGCGCGCGGCAGCATCCGCCTGCTGGTCGAGTCCAATCTGCTGGAAGCCGGTGATCGCGTGGTGTTCACCAGCGGTGAGCACATGGAAACCCATGGCGCCACCAATACCCTGCGTCTGCTGGAAGTAGGTAACGACGGCCGCGCCAGCGGTCTGGGCGACCTGTAAGCAACGCCAGCGGCAAGCCACCGCTCCGGTCATGAACTGAACGGAGCGGACAGGCTTTGTCCTGACATGACAGCCTGAAACCGGTTCCAGACCTTGCGGGCAGCCAGCCGGTGAGCGTGCCGGGCTATAATCCGGGTTTTCCCGCACGCTGTCACAGGAACCTCATGAGCATCGAACTGCTGGCTGAAACCGCCCAGGCCATGGTCGCCCCGGGTAAGGGCATCATCGCCATTGACGAATCCACCGGTACGATCGCCAAGCGCTTCGCAAGCGTCGGCATCGAGAACACGGAAGAAAACCGTCGTGCCTACCGCGAACTGCTGCTGACCACGCCCAAGCTCAACGAGCACATCTCCGGCGCGATCCTGTACGACGAAACCATCCGCCAGTCGACCAAGGACGGCGTGCCGTTCGCCAAGTACATGGCCGACAACGGCATGATCCCGGGCATCAAGGTCGACAAGGGTGCGCACCCGCTGGCCGGCTGCCCCGGTGAGCTGGTGACCGAAGGCCTGGACGGCCTGCGCGAGCGCCTGCAGGAGTACTACAAGCTGGGCGCGCGTTTCGCCAAGTGGCGTGCGGTGATCAACATCGGCGAGAACATGCCGTCGGGTACCTGCATCGAGTCCAACGCCCATGCGCTGGCCCGCTATGCCGCGCTGTGCCAGGAATGCGGCCTGGTGCCGATGGTCGAGCCGGAAGTGATCATGGACGGCGACCACGACATCGAGACCTGCTACGAAGTCACCGAAGCCACCCTGCGTTCGCTGTTCGATGCGCTGTACCAGCAGAACGTGGTGCTGGAAGGCACCATTCTGAAGGCCTCGATGGTCATCCCGGGCAAGACCTGCGACGAGCAGGTGGATGTCGAAGAAGTGGCCGAGTCCACCGTGATGTGCCTGAAGTCGACCGTTCCGGCCATCATGCCGGGCGTGGTGTTCCTGTCCGGTGGCCAGAGCGATGAGCAGTCCACCGCGCACCTCAACGCCATGAACCAGATGGGCAACCTGCCGTGGCCGCTGAGCTTCTCCTACGGCCGCGCCATGCAGCAGGCCGCACTGAAGCTGTGGGCCAAGGACATGAAGGGCAACTACGCCGCCGCACAGAAGACCGTGTTCGAGCGTGCCAAGGAAAACGGCCAGGCTGCACAGGGCAAGTGGGAAGGCTGATAAGCCACCCCGCGTGAGTTGAACAGAACGCCGGCCAACAGCCGGCGTTTTGTTTTTTGATTTTGTTTTTTTTTGGGAGCGGCGTAAGCCGCGAAGCTGGTGGTAAACAAACCGCCAGCATGGCTGCAACTGCACAGCTGCTGGCGGCTGCTGCATTGCCAGCTTCGCGGCTGATGCCGCTCCCACAACAACCAACCCCGGCACTCGCCCCTACAATCGGCCTTTGTGTCTGGAGGTGAACGCATGCATCGCAGGATCACGCTGGGGCTGTTTGCATCGACGATGGCGGTGTCCGCTCTCGCTGCCGAACCACGCGGCTTTGATGTGCAGCACTACGCAACCACGCTTGATCTGGATATCGCAGCCACTCAGCTGCGCGGCGAAACCCTGGTGCGCTTCAATGCAACCGCGCCGCTGAGCCAGCTGGTTCTGGACAGCGGTGAGCTGGTCATTGACTCGGCCACGCACGCGGGTGAGGCGCTGCGCTTTCAACAGGCCGATGGAAAACTGACCGTCAACCTCGCGCAGCCTTTGGCCGCAGGTGAGCAGGCCAGCGTGCAGCTGCGCTACCACGGCAAGCCGCGTTTTGGCCTGGAGTTCGCCCCGGCGCGCAACGAGGCGTACACCGTCTTTTCCACCGAGCAGTGGATGCCATCGATCAATGCGCCGGACGAGCGCGCCACCTTGCTGCTGGCGCTGCGCCTGCCCAAGGGGCTGCGGACAGCGGCCGTCGGTGATGCATTGCCGTCACGACAGTTGCCCGACGGTCGTATCGAACACCGCTGGCAGCTGCGCGCCCCGATGCCCGGCTATGTCTATGGCTTCGCAGCGGCACCTTACCGTCATGTGCAGCAGGCGCATGGTGCCGGCAGGCTGCATTACTACGCACTTGATCGCTCCGAGGCGGAGCTGAGCCAGCTGTTTGCTGCCACCGGCGAGATGCTCGACTTCTTCGCCGAGCGGGCGGGGCTGGCCTATCAAGGTGACTATCGCCAGGCGTTGGTGGAACGCACCATCGGCCAGGAGATGGCGGGGCTGTCCTTGATGTCGGAGGCTTACGGAAAACAGGTGCTTGCCGATGCCAGCCAGACCGGGTTGATCGCGCACGAGGCTGCACACCAATGGTGGGGTAACCGCGTTACCTGCGCCGGTTGGGAACACTTCTGGCTGAATGAAGGCTTCGCCAATTTCATGACCGCTGCATGGCTGCAGCACAGCCAGGGCGAGGTGGCGTATCAGGCGATGGTGCAGGGCTGGGAACAGCGGGTGCTGGCACTGCGCGCAAAGGGTGCTGATAGAGCGTTGGTGTATCCAAACTGGGACAAGCCTACGTCCGATGATCGCGCGGTGGTCTACCGGAAGGGCGCCTATGTGCTGCACCGCTTGCGCTTGGAGCTTGGCGAGGAGGTGTTCTGGCGCGGGTTGCGTGCGTACACGCAGGCAAATGACGGGAAGTCGGTGGTGACGGCGGACTTCCAGACGGCGATGGAAGCGGCGGCTGGGCGCTCGCTGCAGGGGTTCTTTGATGCCTGGGTTTATGGCGTGGGTGGTGAGGTGGGGTGATTGATTTGCTGCGAAATGCTACCCCTCCCCAACCCTCCCCTTCGCTGCGCGAAAGGGAGGGGGCTGTTGGTGCGGGTCGGCGGGAGGCAAGCGCTTCCACCCCCTCCCTTTGCCGTAGGCAAGGGGAGGGTTGGGGAGGGGGAGGTTTTGATTCTGCTTTTGCTTGGCCTTAGACCCGCCAAGCCCCTCACTCTCAATGCGCAGCCGCAAACCCGCCCGCAAACGACGCCAGCACAGACCCCGCCTGCTCCTGCGCCGGTCCAGCGCTGGCCAAGGCCTGCTGATAGATCTTGAACGCCGCAGCGTTGTAAGCCACCAGCACAATCCGCGAAGGCCGCGCATGGCTCTTCTGCCAGGTCATGGTCTCGGTGGCGGCAATCACCGCCGCCTGATGCAGCGGGTAGCCGTACACGCCGCAACTGATCGCCGGGAAGGCAATTGATTCCAGGCCCATCTGCTCGGCCAGGCGCAGCGACTGCCAATAGCAGTTGGCCAGGAGCGCGGCTTCATCGTGGCGGCCATCGCGCCAGACCGGGCCAACGGTGTGGAAGACATGCCGGGCCGGCAGATCATGCCCGCCGGTGGCACGCACTTCGCCAGTGGGGCAGCGTACGCCGGGACGCAGCTCCGGTAGCTGCTCGCATTCGCGCAATAGGCCGGGGCCCGCTGCGCGGTGGATGGCGCCGTCCACACCGCCGCCGCCGAGCAGGGTTTCATTGGCTGCGTTGACGATGACGTCAACAGCCAGTTCGGTGATGTCGCCCTGCCAAACTTCAATGTTCATGGACGTGATCTTCCGTTGCGATAGATGAGAAAAATGTGACGGCTACCGCCGCGCCGGGCACAACTGCAGTCTGCGCTCATGCCGTCTCACCTGGCGCGATTCACTGCCGCAGAAAAGCACAAAGGCCGCATGGGCGGCCTTCGCGTAGCTGACGGGTTAAGTAACGAAGGTTACGGAAGACCGGCCAACCAGTCGTCGTCGGAGCCATCGTTGACGTCGGCGAACAGCGGCGTGGAGAAGTAGCGCTCGCCGGTGTCGGGCAGCATCGCCAGGATCACCGAACCCGCCTCGGCGTTGGCGGCCACATCCAGCGCGCTGGCGACGGTGGCGCCAGAGGAGATGCCGACGAAGATGCCTTCCTCGGCAGCCAGGCGGCGCGAGGTTTCAATCGCTCGTTCGTCCTGGATCGACAGCAGCTGGTCGTAGACGTTGCGGTTGAGCACTTCCGGAATGAAGTCCGGGGTCCAGCCCTGGATCTTGTGCGGGGCGAAATCCTTGCCGGCCAGCAGCGCGGCGCCGGCTGGCTCGGTGGCGATGATGCGGGTTTCCGGGCGGGCCAGCTTCAGCACTTCGCCGACGCCGGTCAGCGTGCCCCCCGTACCCCAACCGCTGACAAAGTAGTCAAGGCGCTTGCCGGCGAAGTCGCGCAGGATCTCGGCGGCGGTGGTCTGGCGGTGATAGGCCGGGTTGGCCGGGTTGGCGAACTGGCTGGCAAGGAACCAGCCGTGCTGCTGGGCCAGTTCCTTGGCCTTGCGCACCATGCCGGTGCCGCGCTCGGCGGCCGGGGTCAGGATCACTTTGGCGCCGTAGGCACGCATCAGCTTGCGGCGCTCGATGGAGAAGGTTTCCACCATGGTCGCGACGAACTTGTAGCCACGCGCGGCGGCCACCATCGCCAGGGCCACGCCGGTGTTGCCGGAGGTGGCTTCCACGATGGTATCGCCGGGCTTGAGCAGGCCCTTTTTCTCGGCGTCCAGGATGATGGCCAGGGCCAGCCGATCCTTGACCGAGCCGGCCGGGTTGAAGGACTCGACCTTGACGTAAATGTCCACGCCGGCCGGTGCCAGACGGTTGAGCTTGACCACCGGGGTATTGCCGATGGTGTCCAGGATGCTGTTGTACAGGGCCATTGAAATCTCCGGGAAGGTGGTCAGGCGGCGTCGGCCAGTGTGGGCGGTGCCGTCTTTGCGGAAAGTGAGGAAACAGTAGGCGTTGCGTGCAGCGGCGCGGCGCCGAACCAGTGCAGTTCGTCGGCCAGTGCCGCCACGTCGCCGAGGATCAGCAGCGCCGGCGACTGCACCTGGTGCTGTGTGGCGGCATCGGGCAGTTGCCGCAGTTGCCCGCTGACAACGCGCTGGTTGGCGCGCGAACCGTTTTCGATCAGTGCGAAGGGCGTGCTGGCGGCCAGCCCGGCGCCAAGCAGGTGGCCGCGTATCTGCGCCAGCGCGGCCACCCCCATGTAAAACACCAGGGTTTGCCGCGGCTGTGCCAGCGCCGGCCAATCCAGCGTGTCCAATGAATCCCTGCAGTGCGCAGTGACCAGGCGCAGCTGCTGGGCGTGATCGCGGTGGGTCAGCGGAATGCCGGCGTAGGCAGCGCAGGCCAGCGCTGCGGTGATGCCGGGCACCACTTCAAAAGCGATGCTGTGGGCGCGCAGGAACTGCAGTTCCTCGCCGCCGCGGCCGAATACGAAGGCATCGCCGCCCTTGAGCCGCACCACGCGCTTGCCCGCGCGTGCGTGTTCAAGCATCAGCGCATGGATATGTTCCTGCGCGGTGCTGTGGCCCTGCGCGGACTTGCCGACTTCGATGAAGTCCGCATCGCGGCGCGCAAGCTGCAATACCTCGGCGCTGACCAGGCGGTCATGCAGGATCACGTCGGCCTGGTTGAGTGCGCGCAAGGCGTTGAGCGTGAGCAGGCCCGGGTCGCCGGAGCCGGCACCCACCAACACCACTGAACCGGCGTGCGTCGGTGCTTCGGCTGCCATGTCCAGCAGCAGCTGGGTTTCGGCTGCGATCGATTGGCGCGCGCGCAGCAGGCCGAGCAGCGGGCCTTCGATCAGGCGGTCGAAGAAACGGCGGCGTGCCGCCAGGTCGGGGAAACGCTCGCGTATCAGCCCGCGCTTGCGGCTGACCAGCTGCGCCAGTTGGCCCCAGGCCTGGTCGAACAGTTCTTCAATCTGTCGGCGCACATGGCGGGCCACCATCGGCGCACCGCCGCCACTGGAAATGGCGATCTGCAGCGGGCCACGTTCAACCACCGCCGGCACATGGAAGCCGGACAGCGCCGCATCATCCACAACGTTGACGAACAGGCGCCTTGCCTCGGCGGCCTCGGCAACACTGCGGTTGATGGCGTTGTCGTCGGTGGCGGCGATCACCAGCCAGACTGCCTGGTCCAGCCACGCCGGATCGAACTGGCCGTTGAGCCATTGGATATGGCCGGCCTCGGCCAGCTGCTGCAGGCCAGGGCTCAAGGCGGGCGCGCCAACCCGGGGCACGGCACCGGCACGCAGCAGCGCCTCGGTTTTGCGTTCGGCCACCGCGCCCCCACCGACGACCAGCACGGCCCGACCTTTGAGGTCGGCAAACAGGGGGAACAAGGGGCTGTCCAAGGCGATGGCGGAGGCTGTCGGAGTAAGGACGATGACCGTAGCGCCGGGCCTGCGGGCCCGGAAATGAAAAGCGGCCCATGTCAGATAACTTTAGGTTATAAGTAACGGGAGCGTTTTGGCCTACATTCTTCACAGTTCCTTACTGAAGATCTCTGCTTACCACTGCGATGACACTTACCCAACTGCGTTACCTCGTTGCTATTGCCGATGCCGAGCTGAACATCACGCTCGCCGCGACACGGGTGCATGCCACCCAGCCGGGGTTGTCGAAACAGCTCAAACAGCTTGAAGACGAGTTGGGTTTTCTGTTGTTCGTGCGAAAAGGGCGCAGCCTGGAATCGGTGACGCCGGCAGGTGAGGAAGTCATCAGCCGCGCGCGTTCGGTATTGGCCGAGGCCAACAACATCCGCACCTACGCAGCCAACCAGCGCCGCGAAAGTCATGGCCAGTTGATCCTGACCACCACCCACACGCAGGCGCGCTTCGTGCTGCCGCCCGCAGTGGCGCGGATCAAACTGGCCTATCCGCAGGTCAGCGTGCATCTGCAACAAGCCGCTGAAAGTGATGCGCTGGATCTGTTGAGCCAGGGTGATGCGGACATCGCCATCATCAGTACCGCCGGTGGCGAGCCCAGCACCGGTATTGCGGTGCCGCTGTACCGCTGGCGCCGGCTGGTGCTGGTGCCCAAGGGGCATCCGCTGGATCGCGCCAATGTGGCGCCGGACATGGCCGCATTGGCCAGCCATCCACTGATCAGTTACGAATCCTCCACCCGCACCAGTTCCTCGCTGCGGCGCGCGTTTGCCGCACTGGATCTGGAGCCGGACCTGACCTTGACCGCATTGGATGCGGACCTGATCAAGACCTATGTGCGCACGGGCCTGGGTGTTGGCCTGTTGGCGGAAATGGCGGTGAGCGCCAACGACACCGACCTGCGCGCCTGGCCGGCGCCGGCATCCATCCCCGAGTGCATTGCCTGGGCGGTGCTGCCGCGTGATCGCGTACTGCGTGATTACGCCCTGGAACTGGTACACGTGCTTGCCCCGCAGATCGACAAACGCGACCTGCGCCGGGTGCTGGACGGCAACCAGCAAGCCGATTGGCCAGTGCCGCCGACCTGGGAATCGTTGACGCAGACCATCACCGTATAGACGCGGCAGATCACTGGTAGAGCCGAGCCATGCTCGGCTGAAGCTTTACCCGTAGACGATGACAATTCTTGTGGGAGCGGCGTAAGCCGCGAAGCTGATGGTCCATCGGAGCGCACGAATTTTTGCAGCTTCATTGATGCCGGCTTCGCGGCTTATGCCGCTCCCACAATCCGTTGGTGCTGATGTGATGTCGGTACGACCCCTGCCGAGCATGGCTCGGCACTACAGGGTCTTGAGTTCGCGTCTATCTGATCGTTGCTGGAGCATGGCTGTGCTCCACGGGGCGTTGCTGATTAGTGCTGACTGATTTTGTAGGAGCGGCGTAAGCCGCGAAGCTGATGGTCCATCGGCGCACAGGAATTTTTGTAGTTTCATTGATGCCGGCTTCGCGGCTTATGCCGCTCCTACGACAGCCTTGGGTTGATGGATTGCGGGGAAAGCCTCTGCCGAGCATGGCTCGGCACTACCGCCTGCTTGGTGTGAATGGGGCGTGCGGCAAACGGTCGCAGTTTGTGTGGCGGTCTCATCGCATGCCATGCCGATAAAATGTACGGGTCATGCGTTCGCTTCGCTTCCAATCCTTCGTACTTCTGCTGGCTTTTGCTGCTGCCCTGTTGATGGCGGTGGCGCCGGTGGTCAGCCGCTGGCTGCAATCGCAGCAGCTGCCGATCCAGGGTATGGATCACGCGGTGCACGAAATCGCGATGCAGATGCCTGCGGATGAGCATTCGGGCCATCACGACATGCAACACATGGCGCACACCGGGCATGAGGCAGTAGCGGCAGGCGAGAAGCCAGCGCCCACACCAGCCGATCCGCACGCCGCCCATGGCGAAGCCTGCGACTACTGCACCATGGCTTCGCGCCTGCTGCCGTGGCTGGCGGTGATCCTGATACTGGCCCCGTTGCTGTATCGGCTGGCGCCACAATCTCCCCACAAAACGCTTCGCCTCGCCAGCCTGCGCTGGCCGGCGCATCCGCCGCGCGGGCCGCCGGCTCTCTCCAGATAACGCCACCTTTCCTGTTTGCCGCGCGCAGCCCTCGGGCAGCGCGTGGTCGTGTCGTATTGGAGAACTGCATGAAATCCCTTTCCCGTATGCCGGGTGCACCGGCATGCCTGTCTGTCTGTGTCTGTATCGCCTTGTTTCCGCAGCTGGCGCATGCCGCCGAGCGTGATCTGACCAGAACCCTGGATACCCTCGTAGTCACCGCCGCAGCGCCGTCCTCGCCGCTGCAATGGGTGACCGATCCGCGCCTGCCGCGACAACCGGTGCCGGCCAGTGATGGCGCCGATTACCTGAAGACCGTGCCCGGCTTCTCGGCCATCCGCAACGGCGGCACCAATGGTGATCCGGTGCTGCGCGGCCTGTCCGGCTCACGGCTGAACATTCTCAGCAATGACGGCAATCTGATCGGTGCCTGCCCGTCGCGGATGGACAATCCGCTGTCCTATATCGCACCGGAAACCTATGACCGTTTGACCGTCATCAAGGGCCCGCAGAGCGTGCGTTGGGGGCCGGGCGCGTCTGCCGGTACGGTACGTTTCGAGCGCGAGACACCGCGTTTCGACAGCCCCGGCATGGAGCTGAAAGCCAGCGCACTGGGCGGCTCCAACAACCGCAACGACCAGATGCTGGACGCCAGCTTTGGCAGCACGCCGGGCTATGTGCGGGTCAACGGCAACCGCTCCGAGTCCGACGACTACCGCGATGGCAATGGCGATGTGGTGCCCTCGCGTTGGCGTAAGTGGAATACCGATGCCGCCATCGGCTGGACGCCGGACGCCGATACGGTGGTGGAGCTCAGCGCCGGCCGCGGCGACGCCATCGCCCGCTATGCCGGCCGTGGCATGGATGGTGCCGCGTTCAAGCGTGACAGTTACGGGCTGCGATTTGAACGCGACAACCTGCCCGGTGCGTGGGACAAGCTGCAGGCCAATCTGTATTACAACAACGCCGATCACCTGATGGACAACTACACGCTGCGCACGCCAAATCCGGCCAGCAGCATGCCGATGCCGATGGCGTCGAACGTGGAGCGGCGAACCACCGGCGGCCGCGTCAGCAGTGAGTGGCGTTGGCAGGATGTGGCCATCGTTGCCGGCGTGGATGCGCAGGACAGCCGCCACCGCAGCCGCAATGGCATGGGTCGCGGTACATGGCGGCAATCGCCCTGGAAGCGGGATGCCGACTTCAGCAGCCAGGGGCTTTTCAGCGAGCTGACCCTGGGGGAAGGCACCGCGCAGCGCTGGATCGGCGGCCTGCGTGTGGACAAGGCGCAGGCCAAGGACCGGCGCGCGACCACCGGCATGATGAACATGCCCAATCCCACCGCCGGGCAAAAACGCAAGGAGAATCTTGGCAGTGGCTTCCTGCGCTACGAGCGGGATCATGGCCAGGCGTGGACCTGGTATGTCGGTGTCGGTCACAGCGAACGCATGCCCGATTACTGGGAGCTGTTCTCAGCCAATGCGGGCCCGGCGGGCAGCGTCAACGCCTTCACCGGGGTGAAGCCGGAGAAAACCACCCAGCTCGATCTGGGCTTGCAGTTCCGCAGCGAAAAACTCGACGCCTGGGTATCGGCCTATGCCGGGCGGCTGCAGGACTACATCCTGTTCCAGTACCGCAGCGGCGGCATGATGGGCAGCAGCACCCAGGCGCGCAATGTGGATGCCCGCATTGCCGGTGCCGAAGCAGGTCTGGAATGGCGTCCGGCGCAGGCGTGGAAGCTTGGCAGCACCCTGGCTTATGCGTGGGGCGAGAACCGCAGCGAACACCGCCCGCTGCCGCAGATCCCGCCGTTGGAAGGGCGCTTCTCCGCGGCCTATGAGCAGGCCCGCTGGTCTGCCGGCGCTTTGCTGCGCGTGGCCAGCCGGCAGAGCCGGGTGGCGCAGGACGAAGGCAATGTGGTGGCGCGTGATCTGGGCCCGAGTGCGGGCTTTGCCACCTTGTCACTCAATGGCGCGTATCGGATCAATGATGGGCTGCGTGCCAGCGTGGGCGTGGACAATCTGTTTGATCGCGCCTATGCCGAACATCTGAATCTGGCCGGCAGTGCGGATTTTGGTTTTCCTGCCGATCCGGTGCGTATCAACGAGCCGGGGCGCTCGTTCTGGTTGAAGCTGGATTACCGGTACTGAGACAACGACGCCCGCCTCGGTGAGGCGGGCGTCGAGATTGCCGCAGTGCTGTTGTGGGAGCGGCGTAAGCCGCGAAGCTGGTCATCTAGATTGCATTGCACGCATGACCTGATGCAGCAATAGCTTCGCGGCTCACGCCGCTCCCACACAAGCCTGCGCAGACTCAGATCTCTTCGTGCAGGCCGCACTCGCGCTTCAGGCCGAAGAAGCGGGTGTCTTCCTCGCGCATGCCCGGTTCCCAGCGGCGGGTGGTGTGGAAGTCACCGATCGATACGTAACCCTGCTCCCATAGCGGGTGATAGGGCAGCTGGTGCTGCTGCAGGTAATTCCACACGTCGCGGTCGTTCCAGTCGGCAATCGGGTTGACCTTGTAGCGCTCGCCGCGCCGCTGCAGCACCGGTGTGCTGGCGCGGCTGGCGGACTGGCTGCGGCGCAGGCCGGTGAACCAGGTGCCCACCTGCAGGTCGTCCAGGGCACGCTTCATCGGTTCAACCTTGCGCAGGTTGTTGTACTGCTCGATGCCGACCACGCCCTGTTCCCACAGGCGGCCATGGCGGGCCTCCATCCATGCGCGGCTGACCTGCGGTCGGTACACCTTGAGGTTGAGCTTGAGCCGGTCGGTCAGTTCGTCGGCGAAGCGGTAGGTTTCCGGGAACAGATAGCCGGTATCGACCAGGATCACCGGAATGTCCGGGCGCTGGCTGCTGAGCAGGTGCAAAGTCACCGCCGACTGCGCGCCAAAGCTCGACGACAGCACATGCGCGCCGGGTGCGTTTTCCAGCGCCCATGCCACACGCTGCTGCGCATCCATGGCGTCGAGCAGCGTATTGAGCTGGCCCAGATCCTCCGGCAGGCTTGCCGGGGCGGGGTTCGATGTCTTGGGCAGGGCGCTCATGCTTGCAGTTCCACGGAAATCTGGCGGTGGGTGGGGTAGGGCGGCAGGGCTACGATGCCGCTGCGGTACAGGAAGTCACCGAAGCCTTCCTCGGCATCGCGCTCGCCGGCATAGCGGGCGAACAGCGGTTCCAGTGCGGCCAGGATGTCCGGTTCGCTGATGTTTTCGCGGTACAGCGTGTTCAAGCGCTGGCCGCGATGGTCCGCGCCAAGCATCAGGTTGTAACGGCCCGGTGCCTTGCCGACCAGGGCGATCTCGCCCAGATACGGACGCGAGCAGCCATTGGGGCAGCCGGAGATGCGCAGCAGGATCGGCGCTTCGGCCAGGCCGTGCTGCTCCAGCAAGGGCTGCAGCTTGGCGCTGAACTCCGGCAGGTAGCGTTCGGCCTCGGCCATGGCCAGGCCGCAGGTGGGCAATGCCACGCAGGCCATGGCGGCACGGGCCAATGCGGTCGGCGCGCGGTTGCCCGCATCCAGGCCGGCGCTGTGCACGATGGCGTCGATCTGCGCGCGTTGTGCGGCCGCCACGCCGGCGATCACCAGGTTCTGGTTGCCGGTCATGCGGAACTCGCCTTCAAGGATGCGGGCGATCTCGCGCAGGGCGGTGAGGTGCGGTGCGCCGGGCAGGTCGGCGATGCGGCCGGCCTGCAGCGACAGGGTCAGGTGCCAACGGCCATCGTCGCCTTCGACCCAGCCGTAGCGGTCGCCGTTGTGGGCGAAGGCGGCCGCGCGCGAAGGCGCGAAGCGGGTGCCAGCGCGGCGTTCGATTTCGGCAACCACGGTGTCCAGACCGTGGTCATCGATGGTGTATTTGAAGCGGGCGCGCTTGCGCAGCTCGCGGTTGCCCAGATCGCGCTGGGTGGTAACCACCGCGGTGGCGACATCAAGCAGCGCATCGCGTGCAATGAAACCGACGCTGTTGGCAATGCGCGGGTAGGTCTCGGCATCGCCGTGGGTGGCGCCCATGCCGCCGCCGATCGTCACGTCATAGCCGAGCAGTTCGCCGGCATCATCGAGTACGCCGATGAAACCCAGGTCATTGGCGTAGACGTCCACGTCATTGAGCGGCGGCAATGCAAAGCCGATCTTGAACTTGCGCGGCAGGTAGCGTGCGCCGTAGATCGGCTCTTCTTCGGCACCGCTGCTGGCCACGCGCTCTTCGTCCAGCCAGATTTCGTAGTAGGCGCGGGTATTGGGCAGCAGGTGCTCGGAAGTGCGTGCGGCATCGGCGTACAGCGTGGCATGCGCGCTGGACAGCAACGGGTTGGCGGCGACCAGCACGTTGCGGTTGACGTCGCCGCAGGCGGCCAGGGTGTCAATCAGCGCGGCATTGATGGCCTGCATCGTCGCCTTCAGCTCGCGCTTGATCACGCCGTGGAACTGGAAGGCCTGGCGGGTGGTGATGCGCAGCGAATGGTTGCCGAAGCGGGTGGCGATGGCATCGAGCTTGAGCCACTGCTGCGGGCTGATCACGCCGCCGGGGGTGCGGGTGCGGATCATGAACTGGTAGGCCGGTTCCAGCTTCTGCCGGCGGCGCTCGTCGCGCACGTCGCGGTCATCCTGTTGGTAGCTGCCGTGGTACTTGATCAGGGTCTGGTCGTCTTCGCGCAGGGCGCCGGTGACGGGGTCGGCCAGGCTTTCCAGCAGGGAGCCGCGCAGGCGGTTGCTGTCGGCCTTTATGTTTTCAACGGAGTGGGTGCTCATTGCGTTCGCTATCTGGAGTGTGTGGGTGCACTGGTTTGTGGGAGCGGCGTCAGCCGCTAAGCCGTTGCTGCATCAGGCCGCAGCAGCGGGCCAACAACACTCAATACACATCCCGTCCATAGCGCCCCTCCGTGTGCAGTCGCGTCAGATAGTCGCGGGCATCGTCTTCATCCAGCCCCCCGTGTTCGCGCAGTACATCCAGCAGCGCTGCATGCACGTCCTTGCCCATCGCAATGGCGCCGCACACATAAAGATGCGCACCGTTCTGCAGCCAGTCGTAGAGATCACGGCCGCGCGTACGCAGGCGCTGCTGCACATAGATCTTGTCGTTACGCGAGTCCCTCGCAACAGCCCGCACATCCGTGTGCGGGGGTTCAACTTGATCGCGGGAGAAGGCCAGATCCAGGCGATGCAGTTCCTTGCGCCGCAGCGCGTCCTGCCATTCGCTCTGATAGAGAAAATCGGTGTTGAAATGGCGTGCGCCGAAGAACAGCCAGTTGCGGCCGCTGGCGCCGATCTCGGCGCGTTCCTGCACGAAACCCCGGAACGGGGCGACGCCGGTGCCTGGCCCGATCATGATGATGTCGCGGCTGCTGTCGGCAGGCACCCGGAAGCGCTCGTTGGCTTCCACATACACCGGCAGCTGCGCGCCTTCTTCCAGGGCGGTGAGGAAGCCGCTGGCCGCGCCGATGTGCTCGCTGCCATGGGCGTGGTAGCGCAGTTCATCGACGGTGAGGTGCACTTCCTCGCCTACGCGCTTGCGGCTGGAGGCGATCGAGTACAGGCGCTGGGTGGCAGGACGCAACGTACCGAGCAGGTCCTGGGCATTCCATTCGGCCGGCCAGCGGCGCAGCACATCGACCAGTTGGTGGTTTTCGAACACAGCGGCCAGGTCGCTCTTCTGCGCCGGATCCAGCAGCCGTGCGAGCTCCGGATGCGCGCTGCGCTCAGCCACGGCGGCCAGCAGCGGGCGCGAGATGCGGGTCAGCTCACGGTGTTCGCCCAGCCACTGGCTCAAGGAGCGCTGGTGGCCGTCGTGTTCAATCTGCAGCGCGCCATCAAGCCCGGTGACGTCGAGTACCGCTTCGACCAGTTCGGCCGGGTTGCGGTGCACAATACCCAACGCATCGCCAGGTTCGTAGTGCAGGCCGCTGCCTTCCAGCGACAGCTCAAGGTGTTGCACGGACTTGGCGGCGATGCCGTAGCGGGCATACGCCGGCCCCTTGAAGTCGCGGCCGCTGATGACCTGCCGCGACAGCAGCTCGGCGGTGAACGGATGCTGGGCGGTCCAGGCGCCGGCATGGCGCAGCGGCGTGACATTGCTGGGCAGGGCGGTGATGTTTTCGCCGATCACCGTGCGGGCGTTGCTCAGCGCCTGGGCGCGCCACGGCGTGACCACGCTGTCGATGTCCAGATCGGCCTCGCCGACCGCCTGCAGGCGGGTAGCGCCCAACTCGGCCAGGCGGGTGTCCAGCTTGCGGGCGATGCCGCAGAACTCCACATAGCTGGAGTCGCCCAGGCCGAGCACGGCGTACTTCAGCTCCGGCAGCTTGGGGGCGCGCTTGCCGGCGATGAATTCGACCAGGCCGATGGCGTCGTCCGGGGGATCGCCCTCGCCCTGGGTGCTGATCACGATATAGAGCAGGCGCTCGTTGACCAGCTCGCGGGTGGCGTAGGCATCGGCGCGGACTACCCGCACCGGCAGGCCGGCGGCTTCGGCCTCGGCAGCCAGTTGCTCGGCGGCGCGCCGGGCGTTGCCGGTCTGGCTGCCATAAACCACGGTCAAACGGGCCTGCGCTGGCTGCGCGGCTTGGCCGCCGGAGATGACGGTAAGAGCAGTGGGAGAGGTACCCTGCGCCAACCCGGCGGCAAACCCGGACAGCCACCACAGGCTGTTGCCATCCAGACCGGCTACCAGTTGCGACAGCAGGACCCTGCGGTCTTCGGGCAAGGGGCTGGGTGGCACGGTGGCGGCGGCGGTCATTTCCATTCCGGTCTGGGTAGGGATGACCGATGCTAGGTACAGCCTGCCATCAGGGGAAAGGAGCAGCGGTTATCGCTTCATGCCTTGCGTTTATTTCAATCGGCGCGGTGACCCCTCCACACTCGGCGAACAGTCCGGAGCCTCGCCCGGCTTCGCTGCTACCCTTGCCCTCGGGCCCCGCCTCCTTGATTCGGCACGCAATGACCGTCACTGCATCCCTGTCACACCTCGACCGCCTGGAAGCGGAGAGCATCCATATCCTGCGTGAAGTCGCCGCCGCCTTTGACAACCCGGTGCTGATGTACTCGGTGGGCAAGGACAGCTCGGTGCTGCTGCACCTGTTGCTGAAGGCGTTCGCGCCGGGCGTGCCGCCGATTCCGTTGCTGCATGTGGACACGCGCTGGAAGTTCGGCGAGATGATCGCCTTCCGTGACCGCCGCGTCGCCGAAACCGGCACCGAGCTGCGGGTGCATATCAACCCGGACGGCGTTGCCCGCGACATTGGCCCGATCAGCCACGGCCCCAGCGTGCATACCGATGTGATGAAGACCCAGGGCCTGAAACAGGCGCTGGACAAGTGGAAGTTCGATGCGGCCATTGGCGGTGCACGCCGCGATGAAGAAAAATCACGCGCCAAGGAGCGGGTGTTCTCGTTCCGCAACGACCGCCACCGCTGGGACCCGAAGAACCAGCGGCCCGAATTGTGGAACCTGTACAACGCGCGCATCCATCAGGGTGAGAGCGTGCGCGTATTCCCGCTGTCCAATTGGACCGAGCTGGATATCTGGCTCTATATCTATCGCGAGAAAATCCCGGTGGTGCCGCTATACCTCGCCGCTGAGCGACCCGTCGTCGAGCGCGATGGCAGCCTGATCATGGTTGACGATGACCGCCTGCCGCTGCATCCGGGCGAGGTACCGCAGCTGCGCAAGGTGCGTTTCCGCACCTTGGGGTGCTATCCGCTGACCGGTGCGATTGAATCCGAAGCAGATACGCTGGAGAAGATCATCGCCGAGATGCTGGTGTCCACCAGTTCCGAGCGGCAGGGCCGGCTGATTGATCACGACCAGTCCGCCTCGATGGAGAAGAAGAAGTTGGAGGGGTATTTCTGATGAGCGCCGTGACCACTTCTTCCGACATCGCTGCCTACCTCAAGACCCACGAAACCAAGCCGCTGCTGCGTTTCATCACCTGCGGCAGCGTCGATGATGGCAAGAGCACCCTGATCGGGCGCCTGCTGTATGAAAGCAAGCGTCTGTTCGACGACCAGTTGTCCGCGCTGGAGGCAGACAGCCGCCGCCACGGCACCCAGGGCGAGCGCATCGATTACGCGCTGCTGCTGGACGGGCTGGCTGCCGAGCGCGAGCAGGGCATCACCATCGATGTGGCCTACCGTTACTTCGATACCGACCGTCGCAAATACATCGTTGCCGACTGCCCGGGGCATGAGCAGTACACCCGCAACATGGCCACCGGCGCTTCGACCGCCGATCTGGCGGTGGTGCTGGTGGATGCGCGCAAAGGCCTGCTGACGCAGACCCATAGGCACAGCTACATCATTTCGCTGCTCGGCATCGGCCAGGTGGTGCTGGCGGTGAACAAGATGGATCTGGTCGATTACGACCAGTCCGTATTCGAGCGCATCGTCGCCGACTACCTGGCGCTTGCGGCACAGCTGGGTATTGCCAACGTGCAGGCGATTCCGTTGTCGGCGCTGGAAGGACAGAACCTGTCCACGCGCTCGGCGGCGATGCCCTGGTATGCCGGCCCCAGCCTTATCGAGCACCTGGATACGGTCGAGCTGAGTGCGCACGACGTCGCCAGCGGGCTGCGGCTGCCGGTGCAGTGGGTCAATCGGCCGAACCAGGATTTCCGCGGTTTTGCCGGCACCATTGCTGCTGGTCAGGTCCGCGTGGGTGACGAAGTAGTCGTGCTGCCGTCGGCGCGTCGCTCCACGGTCAAGCAGGTGCTGGGCCCGGATGGTCCGCTGGCCATTGCTTCGACCGGGCAGGCAGTGACGCTGACCCTGGACGATGAAGTGGATGTCAGCCGTGGTGACGTGATCGCCGCAGCCGGCGACCCGCCGGAAGTGGCCGATCAGTTCGCCGCTCATGTGCTTTGGATGGACGATGCCGCGCTGCTGCCGGGCCGGCCGTATTGGCTGCAGATTGGCAGCCGCACCGTGGCCGCCAACATCAGCGAGATCAAGCACCGCGTCGATGTGAATACGCAGGAGCGGCTGGCGGCCAAACGCCTCGAACTCAACGAGGTGGGTTACTGCAACCTGTCGCTGGATGAACCGGTGGCCTTTGCCCCTTATGCGCAGAACCGCGCGCTGGGCGGCTTCATCCTGATCGACCGGCAGAGCAATGCCACGGTCGGCGCCGGCACCCTGGATTTCGCCCTGCGCCGTGCCGGCAACGTGCATTGGCAGCATCTGGACGTGGACAAGGCCGCACGGGCGCGGATCAAGGGCCAGCAGCCCAAGGTGCTGTGGTTTACCGGCCTGTCGGGCGCGGGCAAGTCCACCGTCGCCAACCAGGTCGAGAAGCGTCTGCATGCGCAGGGTGTGCATACCTTCCTGCTGGATGGCGACAACGTCCGCCACGGTTTGAACCGCGACCTGGGCTTCACCGACGAGGACCGTGTGGAAAACATCCGCCGTGTGGCCGAAGTGGCACGGCTGATGGCCGATGCCGGGCTGGTGGTGCTGGTCAGCTTCATCTCGCCGTTCCGCGCCGAGCGGCAGATGGCACGTGAGCGCTTCGACGACGGTGAATTCATCGAAGTCTTCGTCGATGTGCCGCTGCAAGTGGCTGAAGCACGCGATGTGAAGGGCCTGTACCGCAAGGCCCGTGCCGGGCAGATTCCCAACTTCACCGGTATTGATTCGCCCTACGAAGCCCCGGAAACCCCGGAGCTGCACCTGCGCGCCGACACGGACAGCGTGCCGGAGATGGTGGAGCAGGTGTTGCAGGCGCTGCGCTGAGATTTGTCGCGGGGTTTGGTTGCGAGGTTGTAGGAGCGGCGTAAGCCGCGAAGCCACAACACCATAAGCCCCGGATTCATCTGCAATTGCAGCTTCAACCCCCTCCCTTGCGCCGAAGGCGGAGGGGAGGGTTGGGGAGGGGTAAGCTTTGCGGCCTTTCGGGCGTTATGAGCTTCGCGGCTGACGCCGCTCCTACAACAAGCCAGCAATCCCACAAAACGCACAGTACCCCCCTAACGGCACATCCGGCCGTCATCTGGCATCGCTAGACTGCTTGATCGTGTATCAGATGGGACTGTGTATGTTCGCGCGATTTGCCGTCACCGTTGTCGGTGGCACTGTCTTGGCGCTGGCGCTGGCCGGATGCAACCGCAAGAACGCCGAGGCGCCCCGGCAAGCTGCCGGCGCGGTGCTGGTCACCACCCAGATCGTCGAAGCCGCGCCCTGGAGCGATTCGCTGCAGGCCAACGGCACCGCCAAGGCGCGTGAATCGATCATCGTCACTGCCAAGGTCAGCGAGATCATCGACAAGGTGCACTTCGAAAGCGGCCAGCAGGTCGCCACCGGTGCGCCGCTGGTGACCCTGCGCGGCCAGGCCCAGCAGGCCGCGCTGGCCCAGGCCCAGGCCACCTTCTCCGAGGCTGACCGCCTGTACAAGCGCCAGCGTGAACTGGCTGCGCAGCAGCTGGTTGCGCATTCCACCCTGGATACCCAGCAGTCGATCCGTGATGCCGCCGAAGCCCGCGTGCAGCAGATGCGCGTAGATATCACCGACCGCCAGGTGCGCGCGCCATTCGCTGGCGTACTGGGGATCCGCCAGGTCAGCCCGGGCTCGCTGGTCACCCCGACCACCGCCATCGCCACCCTGGATGACATCTCGCGCATGCATGTCGATTTCCAGGTGCCGGAGGCGCAGCTGTCCTCGCTGCAGAATGGCGACAAGGTCAGCGGCAGCAGCATCGCCTACCCGGGGCGCAGTTTCGAAGGCGAGGTGAGCACCATCGATGCCCGCGTCGATCCGGGCAGCCGCGCCATCACCGTGCGCGCCGATTTCGACAATGCCGACCACGCGCTGCGCCCGGGCATGTTGCTGGATGTGCGTCTGTATCGCCCCGAGCGCAGCGCGCTGGTGATACCGGAGATCGCCGTGGTCCAGGTGGGCCGCGATTCCTACGTATTCCGAGTCAAGGCCGACGACAGCGTCGAGCGCGCCGATGTCAAAACCGGCACCCGGCGTGCCGGCGTGGTGGAAATCATCGAAGGCCTGAAGGCCGGTGAGCGCATCGTGGTTGACGGTACCGGCAAGCTGCGCCCGGGTATCCGCATCCAGGATGACGCTGCGGCCAAGGCCGCCACGCCGGCAACGCCTGCCGCAGAGCCTGCGGCAACCAAGACGGCGAGCGCCGGATGAAGCTGTCCGACCTTTCGATCAAGCGGCCCGTGCTGGCCGTGGTGATGAGCCTGCTGCTGCTGGTGCTGGGCGTGATGTCGTTCAACCGCCTGACCCTACGCGAGCTGCCGGCGATTGATCCGCCCATCGTCTCGGTATCGGTGGATTACACCGGCGCCTCGGCGGCGGTAATCGAAAGCCGCGTCACCCAGGTACTGGAAGATGCGCTGGCCGGTATCGAAGGCATCGATACCATCAACGCCCGCAGCACCAATGGGCGGGCCTCGGTCAGCATCGAGTTCAACGCCAATCGCGATATCGAAGCGGCCGCCAATGACGTGCGCGATGCGGTCAGCCGCGTTGCCGACCGCATGCCCGAGGAGGCACGGCCGCCGGAAATCGCCAAGGTCGAGAGCGATGCCGACCCGATCATCTGGTTCAACATGACCTCCTCGACGATGGACACGCTGGAGCTCAGCGACTACGCCGATCGTTATGTGGTGGACCGTTTCTCCAGCATCGACGGCGTGGCCCAGGTGCGCATCGGTGGCCGCCAGCGCTATGCCATGCGGGTGTGGCTGGACCGTGACCAGCTGGCCGCGCGCGGCCTGACCGTCACCGAGGTGGAAACCGCGCTGCGCAACGAGAACGTGGAACTGCCGGCCGGCCGCATCGAATCGACCGACCGCGATTTCACCCTGCGCGTGGAGCGCAGTTATGTGGCGCCGGCGGATTTCGCCAGCATCCCGCTGGGCAAGGGCGCCGATGGTTATGTGGTGCGGCTGGGCGATGTGGCCAAGGTTGAACTGGCCTCGTCCGAGCGCCGCGCCTATTACCGCAGCAATGGCGAGCCGGGCATCGGCCTGGGCATCGTCAAGACCTCCACCGCCAACGCGCTGGACGTGGCACGCGACACCCGCGCCGAGGCCGAGCGGGTTGCGCAGACCCTGCCCAAGGGCACGCAGATATTCGTCGCCTTCGACAACACCACCTTCATCGAGGCGGCAGTGGAACGCGTTTACGCCACGCTGGTTGAAGCGATGCTGCTGGTGCTGGTGGTGATCTGGCTGTTCCTGGGCAGCCTGCGCGCGGCGCTGATTCCGGCGGTGACCGTGCCGGTGTGCCTGGTTGCCGCGTTCATCGCGCTGTTTGCGTTCGGCTTCTCGATCAACCTGTTCACCCTGTTGGCGCTGGTGCTGTGTATCGGCCTGGTGGTGGATGACGCCATTGTCGTGGTCGAAAACGTGCAACGCCGCATCGATCTGGGCGAACCCCCATTGGTGGCGGCGCGCCGCGGTACCGCACAGGTGGCGTTCGCGGTGATCGCGACAACCGCGGTGCTGGTGGCGGTGTTCCTGCCGGTAGGTTTTCTGGAAGGCAATACCGGCCGTCTGTTCCGCGAACTGGCGGTGGCGTTGGCGGCGGCGGTGGCCTTGTCGGCCTTCGTCGCGTTGACGCTGACGCCGATGATGGCCTCCAAGCTGCTCAAGCCGCATAGCGAGCAGAAGGTGAGCCGGCTGCATGGGTTCATCAATCGTCAGCTGGAACGGTTGTCGGCCGCCTACGGGCGGGTGCTGGACCGCCACGTGCAACGCAGCTGGGTGTTCGGGCTGGTGATGCTGGGCGCGCTCGGTGCCAGCTGGGGCTTGTTCAAGCTGATTCCCTCCGAGCTGGCCCCGGCCGAGGACCGCGGCTCGTTCCAGGTCATGATCGACGGCCCGGAAGGCGCCGGCTTCGACTACACCGTGGAACAGGTGCAGCAGGTCGAGAAGATCGTCTCGCGCTTCGTCGGTGCAGACGAACCCATCGTCCGCGCCAACCCGCGTGTGCCCGGTGGCTGGGGCAACAGCGAGGAAATGCATACCGGCCGTATCAGTGTGTTCCTGCAGCCGTGGCGTGACCGCAGCGAGGCCACCAGCGATGTCGCCAACGAACTGCAGAAAGAGTTGAACGACCTCAGCGGCGTGCGCGTGCGCACGATGGTCGGCGGCGGCCTGGTGCGCAGCATGGGGCAACCGTTCCAGATCGTGCTTGGTGGCCCGGAATATGCCGAGATCGCGCAGTGGCGTGACCGTCTGCTGCAGCGCATGGAGGCCTATCCCGGCCTGGTCGGCGCGGACTCGGATTACAAGGAAACCCGGCCGCAGATGCGGGTCAACATCGACCGCCAGCGTGCGGCCGACCTTGGCATCTCGGTCACCGACATCGGCCGTGCGCTGGAAACCATGATGGGCTCGCGCCGCGTCACCACCTTCGTCGACAACGGCGAGGAATATGACGTGCTGGTGCAGGCCGGTCGCGAAGGACGTGCCTCGCCGGCCGACCTGTCGGCCATCCAGGTGCGGGCGCGTTCGGGCGAACTGGTGCCGCTGTCCAACCTGGTCACGCTCAGCGAAGTGGCCGAGGCCGGCAGCCTCAATCGCTTCAACCGCCTGCGCTCGATCACCATCAGTGCCAATGTCGCACCCGGCCATACGTTGGGTGAGGCCATTGCCTGGGCCAAGCAGGTGGCGGCCGAGGAACTGCCCGAGTACGCGCAGATTGAATGGAAGGGCGAATCGCGCGAATACCAGAGCGCGGGTAGCGCGGTGCTGCTGACCTTCGCCATGGCCTTGCTGGTGGTCTACCTGGTATTGGCCGCGCAGTTTGAAAGCTTCATCCATCCGCTGGTGATCATGCTGACCGTGCCGTTGGGTGTGCTGGGCGCGTTTGTCGGCCTGTACCTCAGCGGCGGCACGCTCAACCTGTTCAGCCAGATCGGCATCGTCATGCTGGTCGGCCTGGCGGCCAAGAACGGCATCCTGATCGTCGAATTCGCCAACCAGCTGCGCGACGAAGGGCGCAGTGTGCACCAGGCCATCGTCGAGTCGTCGATGGTGCGCCTGCGGCCGATCCTGATGACCTCGATCGCCACCGTGGTCGGCGCGATTCCGCTGGTCGTGGCCGGCGGCCCCGGTTCATCCAGCCGCGCCACCATCGGCATCGTGGTTATTTTCGGTGTCAGCGTGTCCACCTTCCTGTCGCTGTTCGTGGTGCCTGCGTTCTATGCGCTGCTGGCGCCGTACACGCAGTCGCCGGAAACCGTGGCCAATGAATTGAACCGGCTGGAAGCCGATACACCATCGGTGGGCGGCCATGCGTGAGCCACTGCTCGGCGGTCGCGTCCAGCTGCGCCCATGGCAGGCCGGGGACCTGGATGCGTTGCTGGAGCATGCCAACGACGCGGCGGTCTCGCGCGGGCTGAGCACGCGCTTTCCCTATCCCTACACCCGCGCCGATGGCGAGGCATTTCTTGATGGCCAGGTGCTGGACCTGCGGGGGCAGGTGTTTGCGCTGGTCATTGATGGCCAGGCCTGCGGTGGTATCGGGGTTACCCAAGGCTCTGGCGAGCGCCGGCATTCGGCGTCGTTGGGGTATTGGCTGGGCCAGCGCCATTGGGGGCAGGGCATCATGACCACGGTGGTCGGGGCTTACGTGCCGTGGGTGATGGACACGCTGGAGCTAGCGCGGCTGTCCGCACAGGTGATGGCCGGCAACCCGGCCTCGGCGCGGGTGCTGCTGAAGAATGGATTCGCTGAAGAGGGCACCGAGCGCCAATCGGTGTTCAAGGACGGGCAGCTGCACGACATGCGCTGCTTCGCCCGTATCAGGACTTGGCTGCAATCCGCGTAGTGGCCCTGCACATCCGGGGCTAATCGTGGAAAAATCGGCCAGCCCCGGGATTCCGGGCTTTGGCTACCTTTCAGCTTTCCGGGGAATTACGTGGAATCCATCGTCGAATCGATCAACGGCATCATCTGGAGTAACGCGCTCATCTTCATGTGTCTGGGCGCGGGTCTGTGGTTCAGTGTGCGCACCCGCTTCATGCAGATCCGGGGTTTCGCCGAGATGTGCCGGCTCACCGTGCGTGGCGAGAAGTCCGATGCGGGCGTGTCCTCGTTCCAGGCGCTGGCCATGTCGATGGCTGGGCGCATGGGTATCGGCAACATCGCTGGCGTGGCCACGGCCATTGCCTATGGCGGCCCGGGCGCGATCTTCTGGATGTGGGTGATGGGCTTCCTCGGTGCTGCCACCTCGTACGTGGAATCGACCCTGGCGCAGATCTACAAGACCAAGGACGCCGAAGGCCGTTACCGCGGTGGCCCGGCGTACTACATCGAAAAAGCCATGGGCGTGAAGTGGTACGCGGTTGCTTTTGCCGTGGCCACGGTGATCGCCGCCGGTTTCCTGCTGCCGGGCGTGCAGGCCAATGCCATCGCCGACAGCGCGGTCAACGTGCTGTGCACCGGTGCTGATGCCTGCGCATCGGTGGGCGGTGCAGCCAGCATGAAATTGTGGATCGGCCTGACCGTGGCGGTGCTGCTGGGCATCATCATCTTCGGCGGCGTCAAGCGCATTGCCAGTTTCGCCGAGGTGATCGTGCCGTTCATGGCGCTGGGCTTCATCCTGATGGCGATCGTGGTGATGATGCTCAACGCCAGCAAGGTGCCGACGATGTTCGCGGACATCTTCTCCAGTGCCTTTGGCGCGCATGCGGCCTTTGGCGGCATCATCGGCCAGGCCATTGCCTGGGGCGTCAAGCGCGGCATCTACGCCAACGAAGCCGGCCAGGGCACCGGCCCGCACGCCGCCGCTGCCGCCGAGGTCTCGCACCCGGCCAAGCAGGGTTATGTGCAGGCTTTCGCGATCTATTTCGACACCATGCTGGTGTGCACCTCGACCGCGTTCCTGGTGCTGTCCACCGGCATGTACAACGTGTTCCGTGAAGTAACTGTGGACGGAGTGACCAAACTGGAGGCCATCGTCACCGGCGTGCCGGGCGTGCAACCTTCCGAGGGTGCCCTGTTCACCCAGGCCGCAGTGGAGTCGGTGATGCCAGGCTGGGGTGCGGGTTTCGTGGCGCTGGCGCTGTTCTTCTTCGCCTTCACCACGATCATGGCCTATTACTACATGGCCGAAACCAACCTGACCTACCTGGCCGGCAGCAACCGCACCCACCCGGCAGCGATGCTGGTGCTGCGTCTGGGCATCATGGCGATGGTGGTGTTTGGCGCCTACCACAATGCGAAAATGGCCTGGGCGCTGGGTGATATCGGCGTGGGCTTGATGGCTTGGCTGAACGTGGTCGCCATCCTGATCCTGCAAAAGCCTGCCATGCTTGCACTGACCGACTATGAGCGGCAGAAGAAGCAGGGCCTGGACCCGGTCTTCGATCCCGATGCGCTGGGCATCAAAAATGCCGATTTCTGGCGTAGAAACAAGTAATTCAAAGGAACCGCTGTGAGTAATCCCTGGAACAACCGTCGCCCTTCTTCGCGGCCACCCCGCGCAACCCCGGCTGCGCCGACAGCCGCACGTGAGGGCGATGGTGTACCGGTACGCGGCGGTGATGAAATGCGTCTGTACGGCGTCAACGCCGTACAGGCGATGTTTGCCAAGCGCCCGCAGGCGCTGCGCAAGCTGTACCTGACCGAAGAGATGATCCCGCGCCTGCAGCCGGTGCTGAAGTGGTGCGTGGCCAACCGCGTGGGTTACCGCGTGGTTGGCGATGGCGACCTCAACAAGCTGGCCGCCACCACCCACCACGAAGGCCTGGTGGCTGACGTGCAGAAGCAGGAGCCGCTGCCGCTGGCGACCTGGCTGGCCTCGCTGCAGGACGGTCCGGCGCTGGCGTTGTGGCTGGACGGTGTAGGCAACCCGCACAATTTCGGCGCGATCCTGCGCTCGGCAGCGCACTTCGGTGTTGCTGCGATCCTGCTGCCGGCCGACTCGACGCTGGCTTTGTCTGGCGCTGCCGCACGCGTTGCCGAAGGCGGCGCCGAGTCGGTCCCGCTGGTTCGCTTGCCGGCCTTGCCGCAGGCTGTTGCCCAGCTGCGTGATGCCGGTTTTGGGCTGGCGGCGACGCTGGTTGCCGATGGCCAGAATGTATTCACCGCCGAGCTGCCTGATCGCATGGTCTACGTGATGGGTGCCGAAAGCGCAGGCATGGACCGTGACTTCGCGCAGAGCTGCGACCTGCGCCTGTCGATTCCCGGCAGTGGCGCGGTGGAAAGCTTGAATGTGGCCTCGGCAACAGCCGTATTCCTGGCCAGCTGGAGCAGCCGCAAGTAAAGCCATGTAGTGCCGAGCCATGCTCGGCAGAAGCTCTACCGGCAAAACCAAAGCCGCAAGGTAGTGCCGAGCCATGCTCGGCAGAGGCCTTACAGGTGAAGCCCCTGCCGAGCATGGCTCGACACTACAGGAATCAAAATCAACAAAGGCGCCTTGCGGCGCCTTTGTTGCCACCTGCGGGGGAATCACTCCCGCGGCGGCACCACATCCTTGGCTTCGCTGCCGAAGCTGCC
>NZ_JBRRBO010000018.1:0-76243 GCF_056756175.1 Stenotrophomonas sp. STEN240
GGGCAAGGCTTGGCTCCCTCCCTTGCGCGCAGCGCAGGGGAGGGCCGGGGAGGGGTAAGCTTTTAAGCCTGAACCCGAGCAGCCTCCGCCGGCGCCTCCAGCAAGCCCGCCGGCAACTGTTTGAACAGTTGTGCGAACTGTTCCAGGAAGGCACCCATGGCCGAGCTGCGGCGCCAGATCATGCCGATCCGCCGGTTCGGCTGCGGGTTGCCCGAAAACGGGATCAATCTGACGTTCTCCGAGCGCGCCACCGGCGGCTTGACCGCCAGCATCGGCAGCAGGGTGACGCCGACGTTGGCCGCCACCATCTGCCGCAGGGTCTCCAGGCTGGTGGCCTGGAACTCGGATTTCTCCAGTGCACCGGCCATATGACAGACATCCAGCGCCTGGTCGCGCAGGCAATGGCCGTCCTGCAACAGCAGCAGGCGCTGGTCGGACAGGTCGTCCAGGGTCAGGGAGGCGTGCGCGGTCAGCGGGTGGCCTTCCGGCGCGGCCAGTACGAAAGGCTCTTCGAACAGGAACTCGGTATGCAGCTGATCGTCGGCCACCGGCAAGGCCAGTACCACCGCGTCGAGCTGGCCATTGCGCAGCTGCGCCAGCAGCACGTCGCTCTTTTCCTCGACCAGCAGCATTTCCAGTTGCGGGAAGCGCTGGCGGATGGCCGGCACCACATGTGGCAGCAGATACGGGCCCAGCGTGGGGAAAATGCCCAGACGCACGGTGCCGGCTTCCGGATCGCGCGCACGGCGCGCAGCTTCCTTCATCTGTTCCACTTCGGCCACGATGTTGCGCGCGCGCGCGGCGGCTTCGCGCCCGGCCGGGGTCAGCATCACCTTGCGCGGCGCCCGCTCAACCAGCGGTACACCCAGTTCTTCTTCCAGCTTCTTGATCTGGGTGGACAGTGTGGGCTGGCTGACGAAGCTCGCCGCCGCCGCCCGGCCGAAGTGCTTGTGCTCGGCCAACGCCACCAGGTATTTCAGGTCACGAAGATTCATGTCGGGCTCCCGGGTGTTTCCTTCTCCTATCGGGAGAAGGTGCCCCGAAGGGGCGGATGAGGGTTGGGCCAGGCCCAGGTTTTCCAAGATTGCAGAAGGTCTTACCCTCACCCCAACCCCTCTCCCGCAGGAGAGGGGCTTCAAGCATCAGGCGATTTCAGCCTCTACCGCTGCCGGCTGCAGCACCGGCGAGCGGATCAGGTGATCGAAGGCACTGAGTGCGGCGGTCGAACCGGCGCCCATGGCGATGATGATCTGCTTGTACGGCACCGTGGTGCAGTCACCGGCAGCAAACACGCCCGGCACATTGGTCTGGCCGCGGTCATCGATGATGATCTCGCCGCGATCGCTGAGCTCCACCGTGCCACGCAGCCACTCGGTGTTCGGCAGCAGGCCGATCTGCACGAAGATGCCTTCCAGCTCGACCCGGTGCGAATCGCCACCGGCGCGGTCGGTATAGACCAGCCCATTGACCTTCTGGCCGTCGCCCAGCACTTCGGTGGTCTGTGCGTTGAGCACCACCTTCACGTTGGGCAGGCTGTTGAGCTTGGCCTGCAGCACCTGGTCGGCGCGCAGCTTGCTGTCGAACTCGAACACGGTGACGTGGCTGACGATGCCGGCCAGGTCGATGGCCGCTTCCACGCCGGAGTTGCCGCCGCCGATCACCGCCACGCGCTTGCCCTTGAACAGCGGGCCGTCGCAATGCGGGCAATAGGCCACGCCCTTGTTGCGGTACTCGTTCTCGCCCGGCACGTTCATTTGCCGCCAACGGGCGCCGGTGGACAGGATCACCGTCTTGGACTTCAGCGAGGCGCCGTTCTCCAGCTGCACTTCGACCAGACCATCGGCACCGGCCGGCACCAGCTTGGTAGCGCGCTGCAGGTTCATGATGTCGACCTCGTACTCACGTACGTGGGCTTCCAGTGCGGCAGCCAGCTTCGGGCCTTCGGTGTGCTGCACCGAGATGAAGTTCTCGATCGCCATGGTGTCCAGCACCTGGCCGCCGAAACGCTCGGCAGCAACAGCGGTGCGGATGCCCTTGCGTGCGGCATAGATCGCCGCCGCGGCACCGGCCGGGCCACCGCCCACCACCAGCACGTCGAATGCATCCTTGGCCTTGATCTTCTCCGCGTCGCGGGCAGCGGCGCCGGTGTCCAGCTTGGCCACGATCTGCTCCAGGCTCATGCGGCCCTGGTCGAACACTTCGCCGTTGAGGTAGACGGTCGGCACCGACATCACCTGGCGCTGCTCGACCTCGTCCTGGAACAGGGCGCCGTCGATGGCGACGTGGGTGATGTTGGGGTTCAGCACCGCTGCCAGGTTCAGCGCCTGCACCACGTCCGGGCAGTTCTGGCAGGACAGCGAGAAATAGGTTTCAAAGCGGTACTCGCCCTTCAGGTCGCGGATCTGCTCCAGCAGCTCGGCCGATTCCTTGGACGGATGGCCGCCGACCTGCAGCAGGGCCAGCACGAAGGAAGTGAACTCGTGGCCCATTGGCAGGCCGGCGAAGGTCAGGCCGATGTTCTGGCCCGGGCTGTCCAGATCGAAGGAAGGCACGCGGCCCTGGCCGTCACGGCGCACGTCCAGCGTGATCTTGTCCGACAGGGTGACCAGCGTGTTGAGCAGCTCCATCATCTCCTGCGACTTTTCGCCGTCATCGGCGTGCGCGGTGATGTGGATCGGTCGGGTAACCCGTTCCAGGTAGGTCTTGAGCTGGGTCTGCAGGTTGGCATCCAACATGGACAATCTCCTATCGAGGCAAAACGTCGAGGCAATACTGGGGAGTGACGTCACTGCGTGGGGGCAGGTCGCCTTGGAAAGTAGGGGTGAACCGCAGCCTGCTTGCTCGGCTGGCTGGCGCCGTGCTGGCTGGCGTCAAACAGTCTGCGGTTCACCCCCACACCCGCCGTGAAGCGGGGTGGGAGTGCGGTACGGCTTTAGATCTTGCCGACCAGGTCCAGCGACGGAGCCAGGGTCTTCTCGCCTTCCTTCCACTTGGCCGGGCAAACCTGGTTCGGGTTGGCGGCGGTGAACTGGGCAGCCTTCAGCTTGCGCAGGGTCTCGGAGACGTCACGGGCGATCTCGTTGGAATGCACTTCCATGGTCTTGATCACGCCTTCCGGGTTGATCACGAAGGTGCCACGCAGGGCCAGGCCTTCTTCCGGGATGTGCACGCCGAATGCGTTGGTCAGCTGGTGGGTCGGGTCGCCGATCAGCGGGAACTTGGCCTTGCCCACGGCCGGCGAGGTTTCGTGCCACACCTTGTGCGAGAAATGGGTATCGGTGGTCACGATGTAGACCTCGGTACCGGCCTTCTGGAACTCGGCATAGTTCTCGGCGGCGTCTTCAATCTCGGTCGGGCAGTTGAAGGTGAACGCGGCCGGCATGAAGATCAGGACCGACCACTTGCCCTTCAGCGACTCTTCGGTGACTTCAATGAACTTGCCGTTGTGGAAAGCATTGACCTTGAACGGCTGGACCTGGGTGTTGATAAGGGACATGAAGTTTCCTCTTGGTGGTAGGGCTGGGTGAATCGATGGAGCAAGACTAATAGGCAGAAACTAATAAGACAAATGAATTGGATGCATCGTATCAATAGGTAAAAGCTATCAATCGACGCCGTATGTCTGCCTCAAGGCCTGATATCGGGTGCTTTGCCGGCTTTCCAAGCCATCGGACGCCTGCCTGAACGGCCCGACATAGATGGGATTAATCCTTGGGCAAAGATCATGGCGGTAGGCAGGGGCGGGCGCGCTGACTATCCTCGCCGTCCAGAAACTTGCTGCGAAGAGGTAATGAAGTGTCCACGTTGAAGGTTGCCGAGCTGTTGCGGGAGGCCGCTGCGCGCCTGCCGGGCCAAGATGCCCGCCATGAGGCCGAGCAGTTGCTGATCCACGTGCTGGGTGTGGAACGGGCCTGGTTGTTCGCCCATGCCACCGACGACGTGGACGCCGACGCCCGGCAACGCTTCGAGGTACTGCTGACGCGGCGTGCCGAGGGACACCCGCTGGCTTACCTGACCGGCCGTCGCGGCTTCTGGACCCTGGACCTGCAGGTCAATACCGCCACCCTGATCCCGCGCCCGGAGACGGAGCTGCTGGTCGAGCAGGCGCTGGCCCGGCTGCCAGCCGACGACATGGTGCGCGTAGCCGATATGGGCACCGGCAGCGGTGCGATTGCCCTGTCCATCGCCAGCGAGCGCCCGTTGGCCACGGTGATGGCGACCGATGTGCTGGGCCCGACGCTGGCGGTGGCGGTGAAGAACGCACAGGCGCATGGCCTGGAGAATGTCTGGTTCCGGCGCGGGCACTGGTATACGGCGCTGGGTGCGGACCGCTTCGACATGATCGTCAGCAACCCGCCGTACATCGCCGCGGGTGACCCGCATCTGGTGCAGGGCGACCTGCGCTTCGAGCCGCCACCGGCACTGGCCTCGGGCGCTGATGGGCTGGATGCGATCCGCGAGATTGTCGCCGGCGCACACGAACACCTGGTGCCGGGCGGCTGGTTGCTGCTGGAGCACGGCTGGGACCAGGGCGAGGCGATCCGCGCGCTGTTGGAGCAGGCCGGGTTTGTGGAAGCGCAGACGGTGCAGGATCTGGAACAGCGCGATCGGGTGACGCTGGGGCGTTGGCCTAGTTGAGGTTGAGTTTTCTGCTTTGGCGCTCGCCGTTGCTATCGCTGTCGGCTCTCGCTTCTGCTTCAGCTCGTCAGTCCCGCAAAAGCGGGAATGACGGCATCAAGCCAATAAGCCAAAGGCCAAAGCAGCGCCATAAAGTGTCATTCCAGTGCGTCATTCAGGCCATTTTCTGTCCGTATGACGCACCCCTGAACCTCCGTAGCATCGCCGTTTCCAAACCGGGGATGCCGATGATCCGTACCGCGCTCACTGCTGCACTACTGGCCACATCACTGGCCTGCACCCCAACGTCGGCTGCCAGCAGACAAGCCCCCGTCCATCCAGTGCGAGCCAGCACGCCAACCCAGGACGACTATGCCGATCTGGCACCGTTGGGTGAGGCCATCGGCGACAAACGCATCGTCATGCTCGACGAACTCACGCATGGCGAAGGCAATATCTACGAAAGCAAGGTGCACACCGTGCGCTACCTGCACGAGCGCAAAGGCTTCGACCTGCTGGTGCTGGAAAGCGGGCTGTTCGATGTCACCCGTCTTTGGCAATCAAGGCTGCCGTTGCGTGCCAACGCAGCGGGCAACATCTTCTACATGTATGCCAACAGCGCCGAGGTGTGGCCGCTGTACGACTATCTGGACGCGCAACGCGATGCGCCGGGTGCGATGCAGCTGGCTGGCTTCGATGGCCGCTTGAGCGGGACGTTCTCGCGTCGGCAACTGGTAACGCAGTTGCGTGAGCGATTACTGCTTCGGCCGCTGGACGAGGCGCAGAAGCAACGTCTGCAACACCACCTCCAACAAGTGCAGCGATTGCTGGATGGCCAGTTGGCAACGGCTGATGCCGGCGCGCGCCAGGTATTCCTCGATGATTCGCAATGGTTGCTGCAGCTGCTGCCAGCCCCGGATGCCGAGCATGGCGGCGATGTTTTCAACAGCGATGGCTTCTGGCGCCGCATCAACGCCAGCCTGCAACGCATGGCGGAAGTGGCTTGGCAGCTGCGTGCGTTCGATGAACACGATCCGGTCATGGCCGGCAACCTGCAATGGCTGCTGGAGCAGGCCTACCCGGGGCGCAAAGCGGTCGTCTGGGGGCACTACGCCCACCTGAACAAACTCGGCGGCTACCGTGATGGTCATCCGCGTGGTTTTCCGCCGGTGGACAACGTAACCCGCGCCTTGCCAGGGGCGCTGCAGGCTCAGGCCTATGTGCTGCATTACGCCGGCGCGCAGGGGAGCTACCTCGACTACATCGATCAGCAGGTTCGCAAGGTCCAAGCACGGCCGTCGCAACTGGAGTCGCGCTTGACCGCAACTGCCGCAGCCGCTGCGGTGTTCATCGATCTGCATGCAGGCCGCTTGCCCGGCGAGGACGATCCGGCCAGCCGGCTCTGGGGCATGGACTACGCCGATGAGCTGAGCCTGCCCGAAGCGCGGCAACGCTTCGACGGCATCTGGTTGCTGGATGGCATCACCCCCGCGACCTACGAAACGCCCTGAAGTGGCATTGCAGCGCAGACAAGACAGCAACAACGCTGCGCTAAACTAACCGTCCTGTTCCCTGCGAGGCTGCCATGCGCACGCTCTATCCCGCCATCGAGCCCTACGATACCGGCACGCTCAAGGTCGACGATCGCCACACGCTGTACTTCGAACAATGCGGCAACCCGGACGGCAAGCCGGTGGTGATGCTGCACGGCGGCCCCGGTGGCGGTTGCAGCGACAAGATGCGTCAGTTCCACGACCCGGCCAAGTACCGCATCATCCTGTTCGATCAGCGCGGCTCGGGCCGTTCCACCCCGCATGCCGATCTGGTGGACAACACCACCTGGGATCTGGTCGCCGACATTGAAAAGCTGCGCGAAAAGCTCGGCGTCGACAAATGGCAGGTGTTCGGCGGCAGCTGGGGTTCCACCCTTGCGTTGGCCTATGCCGAAACCCACCCGCAGCGCGTCACCGAACTGGTGCTGCGCGGCATCTTCATGCTGCGCCGCTGGGAGCTGGAGTGGTTCTACCAGGAAGGCGCCAACCGCCTGTTCCCGGATGCCTGGGAGCATTACCTCAAGCCGATCCCGCAGGTTGAACGCCACGACCTGATCTCGGCCTTCCATCGCCGCCTGACCAGCGAAGACGAGGCCACCCGGCTGGCGGCCGCCAAAGCGTGGAGCGTATGGGAAGGTGCCACCAGCTTCCTGCACGTGGATGACGACTTCATCAACAGCCACGAAGACCCGCAGTTCGCGCTGGCCTTTGCCCGCATCGAGAACCATTACTTCGTCAACGGCGGCTTCTTCGAAGAGGAAAACCAGCTGCTGCGCGACGCGCACAAGATCGCCGACATCCCCGGCGTGATCGTGCACGGTCGCTACGACGTGGTGTGCCCGCTGGCCAATGCCTGGGAACTGCACAAGGCTTGGCCGAAGGCGCAGCTGCAGATCAGCCCGGCCTCGGGCCACTCGGCATTCGAAGCCGAGAACGTGGACGCACTGGTACGCGCCACCGACGGCTTCGCCGGTTGATAAGCACGCCCCTGTAGTGCGAGCCATGCTCGGCAGGGGCGTTACCGCTGAGCCCTCAGATTGTGGGAGCGGCATCAGCCGCGAAGCTGGTAGACGATCAGATGGCAGAAATGCGCGCCTGACTTTGTCGCCAGCGTCGCGGCGGATTGTTTGAGGCCACCCGGTGCGGTTCCCGCAGTTGTTGGTTTGCTGATAAAGCCCCTGCCGAGCATGGCTCGGCACTACAGGGGCTCTGCTTGATCAAAAAATGACCAGTGGCTGCAAAGGTCCGTCGCACAAAGGTTGCGCAACCTTATCCACAGCTTGTGTAACCCTCAGGGCACAGCCTATGTGGACAACGCAACGCTTCCGGTAGTGCCGAGCCATGCTCGGCAGGCGCCCTACAAGCGCTCCATCGGGCCGTCCACCAGCTTCGCGGCTTACGCCGCTCCTACAAAAAGAGCGGCAGCTGTAGTGCCGAGCCATGCTCGGCAGGGGCCCTACAAACGCTGTGTCCGACCGGCCACCAGCTTCGCGGCTTACGCCGCTCCCACAAAAGAGCGGCAGCTGTAGTGCCGAGCCATGCTCGGCAGGGGCCCTGCAAACGCTGTGTCCGACCGGCCACCAGCTTCGCGGCTTACGCCGCTCCCACAAGGCTGCTCAAGGTTCCTGCAGGGCGAGCAGCCTCGGCTGCAGGCTGCGGAACACGCGCTCCAACCGCTCCGCCCAGGCCTGCTGGCCTGCGGCATCGGCAATCAGGTCCTGGCGGATTTCCAGTTCCACATGTACCAATCCACGGCCTTCGCCATGCACTGGCACCGCATAGTCGCTGCTGCTGTTTACCGAATACGGCTGGTTGTCGCCAACCACCAGATCGCCTTCCTCGCGCAATGCCTGCAGCAGCGCATCGGCGAAGCGGGTGTCCTGGTGGTAGAGCACACCGGCGTGCCACGGCCGCTGCATACCGTTCATGGCCGGGGTAAAGCTGTGCATCATCACCAGCAGGGTCGGTACGCCGGCGTCGCGGCGTCGGTCCAGCTCGCTATCGATACGGGCGTGATAGGGCGCATGGATGGCGTCGATGCGCTGCTGCCGTTGCAGCTGGTCCAGGCCCAGATTGGCCGGCACCGGCGTGCCATCGCTGATTTCGGGAATCAGTGTTGGCGACACCAACGGCCGGTTGCAGTCGATCAGCAAGCGCGAATAGGTCTGCTCGATGGCCCAGGCATCCAAGCGCTGGGAAAGCGCGCGGGTAGTGCCGGCAATACCGATGTCCCAGCCGATATGGCGGTCCAGTTCGGCCTGCGGCAAGCCTAGCGCAGCCAGCGATTGCGGCACGCGCTGGCCGGCATGGTCGGCCAGCAGCAGGAACGGTGAAGTGCCTTGCGGGTTGTGCACAGTGAACACCGCCGGATCATCGGCGCCGAGCAGCGGGGTAATGCTGTGCAAGCCTGAATCAGCCACGCGGGCGCCCATCCAGATGGTGCTCGATCATCCACAGGCCGGCCCACAACTTGGCATCCAGTTCGTAGCCTTCGCCCATTTTTTCCACCAGCCAGGCGGCCGCGCGCTCACGGGGGATGGTGTGCACGGTGATGTCTTCGCTGGCATCGCCGCCGCCGGCACCGACCTTGCGCAGGCCGGTGGCCCGGACGAAGGCGATCTTCTCGTTGCTGGCGCCGGACGAGGTGGGGCCTATCATCAACACTTCGGCATGGTCGGCGGTCCAGCCGGTTTCTTCTTCCAGCTCGCGTATGGCCGAAACCTCGATGGATTCGCCGGCATCGACGTCACCGACCAGGCCGGCCGGCATTTCAATGGTGCGTGCCTGCAACGGCACACGGAACTGCTCGACGAACAGCACCTCGTCGTCCGGGGTGACCGCGATGATGATCGCGGCCAGGCCACCGGCATGGGTGCGCTCGCTGTATTCCCAGGTGCCGCGCACCAGCATGCGCTGGTATTTGCCTTCGTAGACGACGCGGGGTTCGGCGGTGTTGTGGCTCATGCGAACTCGTTGGCAGGAGTGGAAGGGGATTGCAGGCCGGCCGCTGTCATCAGCCGGCGCCGGGTCATCGGGCCCAGGCGCAGTGCCTCGCACAGCCCGCCGAGCATGTCGCCGTCGCCGCTGTTGCGCAGGAAGCCCCCGGCGGCATTGTGCAGCGGCGCGTTCAGGGCAACGGTAGTGAGCTGGCGGAACAACAGCGCCTTTTCGCGCTGCTCGCGCAGCCGTACCGCGATGGTGGCGGCGCCGCGCAGGCGCAGGAAGGGCACCTCGTCGATGCGTTCGAGCAGGGCATCCATGCTGCCGAAATGGGCCAGCAGCACCGCCGCCGACTTGGCGCCAATGCCGGAAACACCGGGAATGTTGTCCACCGCATCGCCGCTCAAGGCCAGATAGTCGGCAACCTGATGCGCGTGCACACCTTGGCGCGCCTTGACGCCGTCGGCGCCCCAGCGCTGGTTACGGGCGTAATCCCACTGCTCGTCATGTTCCAGCAGCAGTTGCGACAAATCCTTGTCGGCCGAGACGATGACGCCGCGCAGGCGGCCGCGGCTGGCATGCAGGGCGCTGCCGATCAGGTCGTCGGCCTCGTATTCGCGGTCGGCCAGCACTTCCAGGCCCAGCGCGGCGCACAGCGCCTTGCAGTGGGCGAACTGGCGCCGCAGCGCATCCGGGGCCGGGTCGCGGTTGGCCTTGTAGAGTGGGTAGATCGCGTGGCGGAAGCAGCTGTCCAGCGCTTCGTCGAAGGCCACGGCAATATGCTGCGGGCGTTCGCGTTCGAGCAGGTCCAGCAGGAAGCGGGCAAAACCGTGAACTGCGTTTACCGGCCAGCCCTGGGCATCCTGGAATTCATCCGGGATGGAATGCCAGGCGCGAAACACGTACAGGCTGGCATCAACCAGATACAGCGGTTGCAGCGGAGCACTCACGGCTGCCAGTCCTGCAGCAGGCTGGCCGGGTCGGGCCGGTCGCGGTCGGGGACGGCGATCTTCGGCGTGCCGATATGAATGAAGCCGACGATCCGCTCGTTGTCGGCCAGGCCCAGGTGACGGGCGACTTCCGGGTCGTTGGCCATCCAGGCAGTCAGCCATTGCGCACCGAAGCCACAGCCCTGGGCGGCCTGCAGCAGGGCAAAACAGACGCAGCCGGCGGTGAGCAGCTGTTCCTGGGCTGGCACTTTGGGGTTGTCCTGCAGCCGCGCGATCACCGTGATGATCAGCGGCGCATGGGAAAAGCGCTGGCGGTCCTTCTCAACTGCGGCTTCGGCCGCGTTGGGGTCGCGCTGGCGGCTGCGTTGGGCCAGGAACGCGCCCAGCGCGTGCCGTGCCTCACCCTGCAGGCGCAGAAAGCGGAACGGCACCATCTTGCCGTGGTCGGGCACGCGCACCGCCGATTGCAGCATGCGCAGCTGCGTTGCGGGGTCCGGCGCAGGCTCGCCCAGTTGCAGGGAGGGCACCGAATGGCGCTGATCCAGCGCTTGCAGGAAGCAGTTGTCGGACATGGTTCACAGGGGCTGAGGCGGCCACTGATTATAGACGCCGCCCATGTACCAGCCGTTTAGCGCGTACCGGGGTCGGTTTTGTGCGCTGCGTTGTGTGCCCTTAACAAGGTATGGGTCGCTAATAATCGCCGACACGCTTAGCATTGCTGCTATTGCGGGGAAGGGCTCATGAGGAAGGAAGTGCGGACTGCATCACTGACCCTGTTCATCTTCTCCGCCTACCATGCGCGTGCGGTTTCGGGGGCCGTGTCTGCATTTCCTAATTCGTTTAACAGAAGATCAGCGCCTGTGAGGGTGTGGAGCCTTTGCGCATGATGTCCAATCCGCATCCCGCCGGTCAGCCCGGTCGCAACCAGAAGCTGCTTGGCATGGCCCGCGAGGCCTCGTTGCCGCAGCTTTCGCAGGCCTTTGCCAAGGTATTGGCAGGGTTTGACGATGTTTTGTTCGACCGCGCCGAGACGGCCGGCTCCTCGCAGCTGGCCTTCCTGGATGGCATGCGCGAGCTGCGCCGCCGCCGCGAGGAGATCTCCCGCCGCTTTGACGCGCACCTGCAGCAGGCCTGGGCCGCATTGGATGCGGGTACCCCGCAGTCGGCTGAAGCAGTGTTGGCCGGCCAGAACGAGGGCGGCCTGAGCCTGGTGCCCGAGCACATTCTGGAATCGCGGCTGGCGGTGCGTAATTTCGCCACCGTGCTGCTGCGTGACTGGAAGCAGGTATTGCTGCGCATCGATCACCGTCTGGCCTGGGTGGCCGGGGTGGCGGCGCTGGATGCCGATAGCAACCCGATCGGCCCCGAGCACATCGGTGTTGCCGTGCACGAGGCGTTCTATACCTGTGACCTGACCGCTGAAGTGCGGCTGGTGCTGTTCAAATTGTGCGAGCGCGAGTTCGCCGCCGGTGTCGGCAAGCTGTACGAATCGGTGGACGAGCGCCTGGCCCAGGCCGGTGCCGCGCCCGAGATCGCCGCGCCGCGCCGTCCCACCCCGCAGCGCTCACCTGCCGAGCAGGCAGCGCTGGCCGCAGCGGAAGAGGAAGGCTTCGACCCAGGCCATGCGCCGATGTGGGCGCGGCGTTTCTCCGAGCGCTGGACACAGCGCCGCGGCAGCATTGCCGGCCACGAAGCGGCGCAGGCAGCTGCCGGTTTTGAAGCCGAACAGGCCTATGGCAATCCGCAGAACATGGTGCTCGAAGCGCTGCACGAGCTGCTGGCGCAAAGCCGGCAGACCCGTGAAGGTGCTTCTTCGGCGGACGCGTCGCCGGGCGGCGCAGCCGGCCAGCATCGTTCGTTGAACCAGCGCGAGATGATGTCGGTACTGTCGCTGCTGCAGGCCACGCCGAGCGCAACCCTGCGCGCGGCGGTGGGCGAGGATGGCGAGTCGCTGGCACAGCGCCTGAAGAGTGAAGTGCTGTCCGGTGCCACGCGGCTTGGGGTTGACCCCGAGCAGGCGCACCTGGACCCACAGGACGAAGATGCGATCGACCTGGTCGGCATGCTGTTTGACGTGATGCTCGACGAGCGCGATCTGGAAGGCCGCTCGCGTGAGCTGATCGGTCGTCTGGTGGTGCCCTTCGTCAAGGTCGCCATGCTCGACCGCCGCATGTTCGTGCAGAAGACCCATCCGGCGCGCAAGCTGCTCAACTCGCTGGCCGAGGCCTGCGAGGGCAATGCCGGCGAAAGCCAGGCCGAGCGCGCGCTGATGGGCAAGGTCGAGGAAATCATTGAAAGGTTGACCGCCGAGTTCAACGAGAACCTGGCGATCTTCCTCACGCTGGAGGAAGAGTTCCGCGACTTCCTGGCCCAGCATCGTCGCCGTATCGAAATCACCGAGCGCCGCGCCGCCGAAACCCAGCGCGGGCAGGAGAAGCTGGAAGTCGCCCGCAACCGCGCCAGCGCCGAGCTGGACAAGCGGGTTGCCGGGGTGGTCCTGCCCAAGGCCATTGAGGACTTCCTGCGCCAGCCGTGGAACCACCACCTCACGCTAACCCTGCTGCGCGAAGGCGACGAAGGTGAAGGCGTGACGGAGGCCCTGAAACTGGCCGACGACGTGCTGGAAGAGGTCGCCGAGGCGCGCCGCCATATCGTCGGCAAGCTGTGGCTGCAGTCCAGCCAGCCGGGCCTGCGCAAGGTATTTGCCAGCGTCGGCCTGCACGGCGAAGGCGGCACCACCGCCATCGACGCCCTGCACGACACCCTGCAGTCCATTGCCGAGCTGCGTCCAGAGCTTGAACGCGCACTGCCCGAGTTGCCGCAGATTGCCTTGCCGACAGCGCCGGCCCCGGAAACCCCGGCCATTGAGTTTGGCACCGCCACCAAGGCCGAGGATTTCGACGACGGTGATGCCGAGCGCTTCCGCCGGATGGAAATCGGCACCTGGCTGGACTTCATCGACAAGGACGGCAAGATGCAGGCCGGCAAGCTGTCCTGGGTGAGCCCGATTTCCTCGCGCCTGCTGTTCGTCAACCGTCGTGGCATCCGCTTCTGTGTGGCCTCGCCGGAGGAACTGGCGGTAATGGTGCGGCTGGAACGGCTGCGTCCGCATGTGGACGACGGTGCCTTCGACAGTGCCATGCAGGGCGTGATTGATCGCCTGGAGCCGCAGGGCGTACCCAACTGATTGCGGTTGGGCAGGCGATGGCCTGCCGCACAGGGCACCGGCTTTGCTACGATCCGGCGGTTGATCCGTTGCGCATCGAGGACTGGAATGGCCGTAGATGTCTGGGTATTGAAAGAAACTGCCGAGGGCGAGCGGCGCGTTGCCGCCACGCCGGAAACGGTGAAGAAGCTTGTTGCCGCCGGCGCGCAGGTACACCTGCAGGCTGGCGCGGGTACGGCCGCGGGCTTCCCCGATCAGGCCTATGTGGATGCAGGTGCACAGCTGGGTGATGCGTTGGAAAACGCGGACCTGCTGCTGTGCGTGCAGGCACCGTCGGTGACGACCATCGGCCGGCTCAAACCCGGCGCGGTACTGGTCGGCGGCGTGCAGCCCGAAGCCGATCCGGCGCGTGCGGCGGCCTTGCAGGCGCGGCAGCTGCAGACATTCCCGCTGGAACGGTTGCCGCGCACCACCCGTGCGCAGGCGATGGACGTGCTCAGCTCACAGGCGGGCATGGCCGGCTACAAGGCGACCCTGATCGCCGCACAGCTGGCACCGCGCTTCTTCCCGATGCTCACCACCGCTGCCGGCACCATTCGTCCGTCGAAGGTGTTGATTGTTGGTGCCGGTGTTGCCGGTCTGCAGTCAGTGGCTACCGCCAAGCGCCTGGGCGCGGCAGTGGAAGGCTTCGATGTGCGTCCGGAAACCCGCGAACAGATCGAGTCGCTGGGCGGCAAATTCCTGGATCTGGGCGTCAGCGCGGCGGGCGAGGGCGGTTATGCCCGGCAGCTGACCGAGGACGAGCGGGCCGAGCAGCAGCGCCGCCTTGCCGAGCATTTGAAGGGTGTGGATGTCGTCATCTGCACCGCCGCGGTACCTGGGCGGCCGGCGCCGAAGATCGTCAACGCCGCAATGGTGGCGGGCATGCGCCCGGGCAGCGTGATCGTCGACCTGGCTGCCGAAACCGGCGGCAACTGCGAATCGACCGTCCCAGGTCAAACCATCGAGGTGGGCGGCGTGACCGTTGCCGGCCCACTGAATCTGGCCAGCATGGGCGCAGTACACGCCAGTGAGATGTTCGCGCGCAATGTGTACAACTTCGTGGTCTTGTTCCTGAAGGATGGCAAGCTCTCGTTCGACTGGAACGACGAGTTGTTGGCCAAGACCGTGTGGCCGCAGCGTCCGGCCGGTGGTGAGATTCCACCGGTCTGACCGATCAGGCGAGAGCGGAGCCATGCTCCGCTGAAGCTTCCGGCTGGACCATATGGGAGCGACGTAAGCCGCGAAGCCGATGGTCCAGCGGGATGCGACCGTGTCTGCAATTTCTTTATGTCAGCTTCGCGGCTTACGCCGCTCCTACAAAGGCGCTGGCATTGCAGGGAAAGCCTCTGCCGAGCATGGCTCGGCACTACGCTGATAGTGGGCAGGGAAAGCCTCTGCCGAGCATGGCTCGGCACTACGCTGATGGTGCGCCGGGGAAGCCTCTACCGAGCATGGCTTGGCACTACGCCCCCTCCCTTGCGCCGAAGGCGTAGGGGAGGGTTGGGGAGGGGTTGGCTTTTAGGCCGTTCAAGCGTCGCCAGCTTCGCGGCTTACGCCGCTCCCACAGTGTTGAGGAGGCACGAGGAAAGCTTCTGCCGAGCATGGCTCGGCACTACGTTGATAGTGGCAGGGAAAGCCCCCGCCGAGCGTTGCTCGGCACTACGCTCCCTCCCTTGCGCCGAAGGCGTAGGGAAGGGTTGGGGAGGGGTTGGCTTTTAGGCTGTTCAAACATCGCCAGCTTCGCGGCTTACGCCGCTCCCACAGCGCTGAGGAGGCGCTGGGGAAGCCTCTGCCGAGCATGGCTCGGCACTACGGTTCAGCGCGGGGAGCGGGGTGCTGGTGGGTTGGCTTCCACCCATTGCCGGCGCTGTTCCGGGCTCATCTTGTTCCATTGTTCGCGTAGTTGCTGGCGCTGGTCCTTGTCCATGCCGCGCATCTTGTCGAACAAAGCCTGCGCGTCGCGGCGCTGGCCCGGCGACATGTTTTCGAACCGATGCATGCCGCGGCGTGCCTGCTCGCGTTGTTCCGGCGTCATCTGCTGCCAGCTGCGGGCGTGTTCATACGTGCGCTGGCGGCGCTCGGGCGAGGCATTCCAGCGATCGCGCATTGGCGCGATCAGGGTTTCGCGTTGGGCCGGGGTGAGCTGGTCCCACTCGGGCAACGGCTGTTGCGCCAGCGCCGGGGCGCTGGCGCAGATCAACAGCAGCGGCAACAACAGGCCGGAGAGTGTGGTCTTCATGATGTTCATTCCATCGCCAGGTTGTCAGAGCCCAACCACAGGTACAGCTCGGGGCTTTCGTCGAACAGCAGGGTGTCATCGCCCGCGTCACTGCCGTTGCTGGCAAGCACCGGCGCAGCGGGCGGCGTGCTGGTGTTGAACTGCAGCGCTATCGGCACGGCCAGCAGCAGCGAGCAGGCCGTGGCCAGCCACCAGCGATGGCGGCGCCATGTCGAAGGCGCACCTGCCATGCTGGCCTGCTGACGGGCCTGCCGCAACCGCGCCAAGGTGGCCGTGGACAAGGCCGCATCGGCCTGCTGCTGCAACTGCCTGGCGTGGCGATCGAAATCTTGGTGGGAATCGGGCATGCGGTTCACCGCGTGGCCTCCAGTTGTTTCTGCAATGCGTCGCGCGCGCGCGACAGGTGGGTTTTTACCGAGCCTTCCGAGCAGCCCATGGCCTTGGCGGTGGTGGCGACATCCAGTTCCTGCAGCACGCGCAGGCTGAACGCTTCGCGCTGGCGGGCCGGCAACTGGCGCAGCGCCTGTACCAGCCGCGCGTAATCGTGCTGCTGTTCATGTGTCTGCGCAGGGCCTGGGGTTTCATCGGCCCAGTCGATGGCGCTGTCCTGGTCATGATCTTCCTGCGGTGCCCAGAACTTCAGCCGGAAGCTGCGGCGCCGCTGCAGGTCGATGATGCGCCGGCGCAGGATGCTCCAGAACAGCGGCGTCCATTCCTCGGCAGGCCGCTCGCGGTAGCCCAGCATCCGCTCCATGGCGTCCTGGACCGCGTCCAGGGCGTCATCGCGCTGGCGCAGGCCAGCCTCGGCGAAGCGGAATGCGCGCGGGCCGATGCCAGCCAGAAAGGCGTCCAGCGAGGCAGGTACAGCAACAGGCGGCATCAGGGGTGGGCTGGTCACCAGCACAGGGTAGCGTCCCGGTCGTGGTCGTGTCTGGGAGTGATAACGCACGGGCGCCCAATCGGTTGACAACGCAGCGGTCGCGCCGGCTTCGGCCTCATGGTTATGATGCCGGACAGGCGCTTACAGCCTCGGAGAGACCAAGCAATGAGCGACGGGTTCGTAGCGTTGTATATCTTCATGCTGGCAGCGATTGCCGGCCACGTGATCATTTCGCGGGTGCCGGTGATCCTGCACACGCCCTTGATGTCCGGTTCCAACTTCATTCACGGCATCGTGCTGATCGGCGCGATGGTGGTGCTCGGCCATGCCGACACCACGCTGGAGAAGATCATCGGTTTCATCGCGGTGGCGCTGGGTGCGGGCAACGCGGCCGGTGGCTACGTGGTGACCGAGCGCATGCTGGACATGTTCAAAAGCTCGAAGAAACCTGAAGGGAAGGGCAAGTGAGTTCTCCTTCCGGTGTTGCCAGGGCACCCTCGATCAGCGCCCGGCAGGTCTTCCAGTGGCTCAGTTACCTGCAGTATCCGGCCTTGTTGGTGGCATTCGGCTATGCCGCGCGTCCGCTGTTCAATGGCATGGAGGGGGCGCTCGATGCCTATAACAGCGCCCTGTTGTATGCGGGCGTCGGCGTAGGCATGTCCTCGCTGCAGGATCCGGCCAAAACCCAGAACAAGATGTCGAAGAAGGTATGGCAAGACCCGCGCAAAGGCGGACTGATGCTGTGGTTGATCAGCGCACAGGCGCTGTTGCCTATCGTGCTGGGACTGGTGGGCACCGTGCTGGCCACGAACACCGCGCTGTCGCAGTTGGCACTGGGTCTGGTGGCATTCGGCCTGGGCATGATCGGCCTGTTGAAAACCGCCATCGAGATGCGCGAACACCATCGCCTCGACAAGCAGTCTCCTCGCCCCATCGACACGGCTCTGGAGGCCGGTGCATGAGCATATCGATCCTGGTCAATACGAGTTATCTGGTTGCCGCGACGCTGTTCCTGCTGGGCCTGCAGCGCATGGCCTCGCCCAAGACCGCACGCAGCGGTATCCAATGGGCCGGCGCGGGCATGTTGATTGCAACCGCAGCCACGTTCTTCCTGCCGGGGCTGCACAACCTCGCGCTGATCGCGGTGGCACTGGTGCTGGGTACTGGCCTGGCCTGGGTGTCGGCCAAGAAGGTGGCCATCACCGACATGCCGCAGATGGTGGCGCTGTACAACGGTATGGGCGGCGGTTCGGCGGCGGCGATTGGCGCGGTGGAGTTGTTGCGCTTCTCCGAGCTGGCCAACCGCGATACCAGCCATTGGAGCGCACAGGCCATTGCCGATCTGTCGGCACGCTTGCCGTCGAACACCGTGCTGGCTTTGGCCGTGATCGGCTCGGCGATCGGTGCGGTGTCGTTGTCCGGCTCGATCATCGCTTGGGCCAAGCTCGATGGGCGCCTGGACAAGCGCGTCACCTTCCCCGGGCAGCAGGTGTTCAACCTGCTGGTTGCCGTGGCGATGGTGGTGCTCGGCGCATGGGCGGCAATCAGCCTGCAGCCGCTGGCGATCATCAGCTTCTTCGTGGTGGCGCTGGCTCTGGGCGTATTGATGACACTGCCGATTGGTGGTGCCGACATGCCGGTGGTGATTTCGCTGTACAACGCGTTCACCGGTCTTGCAGTGGCATTTGAAGGTTATGTGCTCGGCAACGAGGCCTTGATCATCGCCGGCATGATGGTCGGTGCGGCCGGCATCCTGCTGACCCGCTTGATGGCCAAGGCGATGAACCGGCCGATCAGCGGCGTGCTGTTCTCCAACTTCGGCGGTGGCGGGCAAGGCGCGGAAATCAGCGGCACGCAGAAGCCGATCGAGGCCGCCGATGTCGCAGCGATGATGGCGTTCGCCGAGCGCGTGGTGATCGTGCCCGGCTACGGCATGGCGGTTGCCCAGGCCCAGCACAAGATCTGGGAGCTGGCGCAGCGTCTGATCGAGCGTGGGGTCAAGGTGAAATTCGCTATCCACCCGGTGGCCGGGCGCATGCCGGGCCATATGAACGTGCTGCTGGCCGAAGCGGGCGTGCCCTACGACCTGATCGCCGACATGGACGACATCAATCCCGAGTTCGCCACCACCGACGTATCACTGGTGATCGGCGCCAACGACGTGGTCAACCCGGTCGCCAAGACCGACCCGACCAGCCCGATCTACGGCATGCCGATTCTGGATGTGGTCAATTCCAGGAACACCATCGTCATCAAGCGCGGCAAGGGTACCGGCTTTGCCGGCATCGAGAACGCGCTGTTCTACGCCGACAACACGCGCATGTTGTACGGCGATGGCGCCGAAGCGGCCAGCGCCCTGGTCAGCGAACTCAAGGCGCTGGACGGCGGGCACTGAGTGCCATGGGCGGTGGTCAGGAGGCTACCGCCCATTCCATCGCAGCTGCGGCAACGAGCCGGGTGCTGCCGGCCGGGGCCGGGCAGGCGGCCAGCAACGCGCCGTGCTGTGTGTGCTGACCCCGGCGCGCTGCGGTGGTGGTGCAACCGAAGGCGTGCTTGAACGCGCGGCAGAATGCGCTTTCACTTTCAAAACCCAGCGATTCGGCGATCTCGCAGACCGACAGATCGGTGTTGCAGACCATGTCCAATGCGCGCTTGTTGCGCAGCCGCGCCGCGTATTCGCTGGGGGTTTCACCAAACACATCGCGATAGATGCGGATGAGATGGGTGGGCGAATAATTGGCCACTGCGGCCAGACTGACCAGATCCAGCCGGGTGTCGATGGTGCAGCGGATCAGGTGCTGCACGCGCAGCAGCCGCAACAGGGTCTGATGGCGGCGCAGCACGGTGCGGCCACTGCAGCGTTCAAGCTGCAGATGCTGGGCCTGCTGGCGTTCGATCAGGGCGTCACGCAGCAGCCCCAGCTTATAGGTGGGGTCGGGTGAATCGCTGCCCTGCTGGAACCAGCGGGGCCGGCAGAGGTGCACCAGTGCACGCGCCAGTTTGCTGTCACAGCCCTGCTCACGTGGGATCAGGCAGTTGATGATGGAGGCGGTGCTCTTCGGTGGCTTCTGCCAAAGCGCGGCAGGGGCGGCGATGCACAACCACCATGCCTGCTCGCGGCAGTTCAGGCGGACGCTGCCATCTACCCAGAGCTGCAGTTGGCGTGTGCCGAGCAACCACGGCAGATCGCCACTGCTCAACTCCAGGCTGCCCTCCAGCACCAGCGTGGTGCTGATCCAGCCAGCGGGAATCAACAGGCGGCCGCCTTTGCCGCGGCCGCTGATGGCGTGAATGCAGTCCGGCCGTTGCATGGTCAGGTCCAGCGACTGCGAACCTTGAATCGAATGATGTCTGATGCCCACTGCGTCTTCCCCCAAGTGCCTGCGTGAACGGGCGACGGGCGCCAAGCCGCACGCGGCGGCTGTACGCGCTGTAGCCGGGACCTTTCCCGGCCGTCGTGAGAGCTTTTTGTGAAGCTCTACTCAGTTCAGACGCAGGCAGCGGCCAAATACCTCACCTGTACGCATCACCAAGGTGCTCAAGTGGGCTGCAACCTTGCTGAATTGGGGATATGAAAATGAGTGTTGATGTACATCAGCGTTGAGGCGTATGCGAAAACGCCACGCGAGCCGGCGGCACCCGGCCAGGTTGAACGGGTCGCTATCCAGGCATCGGCTCACGCTGTGGCGGGCTGGCCTGCGGAAAGCCGGGTCCAGTCCGGATCGCTGCCCGACCAAACTGGCGCTGGTGCGACAGCCTTATGGGATTCCGTTCGGAAGGGCGGCCAGAGCGGCGCGGTGAACGGTGCGTGTCGCAGCCGGACCCGCATACGCAGCCGCAGCGGCAAGCAGACGGATCAGGCGCCTGCTTGCTTCAGTTGTGGTGGCTCACACCTGCACATGGTTTTTCATCGCGGCCCTGCAGGCGCTTGAGCAGCATCTCATTGGGTCGCAAGTTCAGCCCGCAGGTCATGCATTGGCGCTGACCGTGATGCCTCTGTTGCACCGGTGTTGGCTGCACCGCCGCGACGAGCTTGGCTGGCGGTACAGGCGAAGGATTGTTTAAAGGAGCGGCAGAACGCGCTTTCTGTTTCGAAGCCCAACGCGCCGGCTATCTCGCAGATGGAAAGATCCGTGGTGCGCACCAGCTCCCACGCGCGCTGCAGGCGCAGGCGGTTGGCATATTCGAACGGTGTTTCGTCGAAGACTTCGCGATAGATGCGGATGAGGTGCGGGGGCGAGTAATTGGCAATGGCCGCCAAGCGATTGAGATCCAATCGCCCATCACTGTTGCAGCGGATCAGGTGTTGCACACGCAGCAGCCGCAGCAGGGTCTGATGGCGCCGCAGCGCGGTGCGGCCACTGCAGCGGTTGAGTTGGCCATGCAAGGGTTGCTGCCGCTCCACCAGCGTGTCCCGCAGCAGCAACATCCCGTCCTGGACTGCGGTTGCATCGCTGTTATTGAAGCAGCGCTTGCGCGCCATGTGCAGCACGGCGCTTGCGAGCTCCCGGTCGCAGTTCACTTCCCGAGGGATGAGATGGTTGTTGTTTGGCGGTGAGCACGGCAGCCGTTCCCACAGCGCTGCAGGTGCGGTGATGCACAGCCACCAGGCAGGGCTGCGGCTGGTGAGGCGCAGTTCGCCTTCCAGCCATAGCTGCAGATGGTGGGCCATGAGTTGCCAGGGAGCATCGCCGCTGCTGACTTCCAACAGGCCGGTCAGCACCAGGGTGACGCTTATCCAGCCTGCGGGAACCAGTACGCGGGCGCCGCGCCCGGAGCAGCTTGTGGCGTGCACGCTTGCGGCGTGCTGACTGGACAGAACCAGTGCATGGGAACCATGGACGCAATGGTGTTGGATCTTCACTTCGTCTTCACCGTCCGATCGGTCGATCGAATTGAAAGGAAGGTCGAGAATTCAGTTGAACAGCTGTGCCCAAAACACGATGAAAACATCGCATGACAGTTGGAATCTGGCAACGAGAATGAAAATTTCAGAATGACCGTAGATGCGTTTCGCCGCGGCCAAAAAAAACCCGGCATCTGCCGGGTAGGTTCGGGGCCGACCATCGTGCCCACTGCGTTTGGGCTGAGTAGGTCTGACCTGTGCAGAGAGAAGAGTGACTTACCAAGTCCCCGAACACGTCCTATGCTGCGTGCTGCCGCAATGCCAATACATGCGAGCATTTGCGCTTGGATTACCCGAAATGAAGATTTCAGCGTGGTCTGGATGGATCTACTTGTAACCATCGGGGGCGTGGATGCAGGTTGAGCTTGAAAACGCTGTGAAGGATCTTCACCAGGGCAGGCCAGACGCGGCTGAAGCTGCGATGCGTCGTTTGCTCGAGCGGGCGCCAGATTTCGCGCCGGCAATGGAAGTGCTCGGCATGGCCTTGGCCGGGCAGGCAAGAGTGCAGGAAGCGCGTACCTGGTTTTGCAGGGCGGCCGCGCTGCAGCCTGATTCGCTGAGCACCTGGATGAACCTCGGCAATGCCTGCCTTGAAAGCGTGGATGCCGCCGCCGCCGGTGTCGCCTTTGAACGTGCCCATGCGCTGGGGGCCGACGATGTCGCCTGGCTGCTGGGCTATGGCTTGGCACTGCTGGGGCAGGCGCGGTTTGCAGATGCCAACCGGTACCTGGGCGCAGCGCTGTCGCGTGAGCCCGATGCGATCGACGTGCGCCTGGCCTACGCCCAAAGTCTGGCGGAACTGGAGCGCTTCGAGGAACTCGCGCTCTGTCTTGAGGCGGTGCACGCCGGTTCGTTGCGCCTTGACGAACGCCAGGCTCTGGCCTGGTTGTTGGCGCAGGCGGGCAACGATGACGGCGCGCAGCAGTTGTACCGACAGGTGATCGCCGAGTCACCGGAGTCCGCTGAGTCGCGGGTTCAATTCGCGCTGTTGCTGGAACGCCTGAACCGGGTGGAGGAAGCGGATCAGCAACTGCGGGCCGTGCCTGCGGAATACGCACGCAGCAGCGGCGGAATGTTCGAATTGGCGGCTGCGCGGGTACTGCGTAGACAGCACCAGCAGCCGCTGGCAATCCTGCGGCTGGGCGATGGATTGCAACGGGACCTTGCGCCGGCGATGCAGGCGCAGCTGCAGTTCGAGTTGGCACGCAACCATGATCAGTTGCGCCAGGCCGAGCCAGCGATGCTGGCATTGGCGGCTGCCCACGACGCAGCGGGCAGGGCGTTCCAACAACGCTTGTCCGGTGCTGCTGCGCCGCCGGTGCTGGACTGGTTGCAGCAGCGGCTGTTGCGGCCTGCACCGCAAGCCTGGGCACAGGCGCAGGCCGATCCTGCGCTGCCGCGCGATCCGATCTTCCTGGTGGGCTTTCCCCGTTCCGGAACGACGCTGCTGGAGCGGATACTGGATGCGCACACGGATCTGGATGTGCTGGACGAACGGCCTGCACTTGAAGTGGCAATAGCGCAGCTGCGGGCTTCGCCCGGGTGGCAGGACGATGATTTCGGTGCGGCGTTGGATGCACTCACGCCGGCCGCCAAGGCTGCGGCGAACCAGCGCTATTGGGATGAGGTTCGTCGTCACCTGCTGCCGCGCGGGCGCCTGGTCGACAAATATCCCCTGACGATGACGCGCTTGCCTTATGTGGCACGCCTGTTCCCGCAGGCGCAGTGGTTGTTGCTGCTGCGGCATCCCTGCGACTGCGTGCTCAGCTGCCATATGCAGGCATTCGGCAGCAATGGTGGGGCGATGGCTTTCACCTCGCTGGACGCCAGCGCACGTACCTACGTGGCCATCATGGAATGGTGGGAGCAGCAGCGCACATTGGTGCCGGCGCATGTACATGTGCTGCGCTATGAGGACATGGTTGCCGATCTGCCGGGGCAGCTGTCCGCATTGATGGCGTTCCTGTCGCAGCCGATGCAGGAGCAGCAACTAGCCTTCGCCGAGCACGCCAGCACCCGAAGCCGCCGCATCAACACCCCCAGTTACTCGCAGGTCGTGCAGCCGTTGAACGCCGGTGCCGTGGGCAGGTGGCGCAGCTACCGCGCGCATTTCAGCCCGCAGACGCTGGCCCTCCTTGCACCCTGGGTGCAGCGTTATGGCTACACGCTGGACTGACGCTGGGGGAATCTCAGGTAGGTGGAGAGGATGTACTTGTCCTGCTCCGGGCAGGCCTTCCCCTGGTGGGCATACATCCAGTACGGCGGAAACATGAGCAGCCTTCCGGTGCGCGGCGTCACCCCTGTCTGCAGGCCGGGGAACCAGGTTTCACCGCCGGTCTGCACGTCGTTGAGGTACCACAGGAACACCAGGTAGCGGTCGCAGACCTCGTTGATCGAATCGAAGTGGGTCTGGAACTTCTCATCGCTGCCGGCGCGGTAGCGCTTCATGATCAACGGGCTGAGCAGGGGGCTGTCGGGGATGGCCACCGGCAGGCCGACATCGGCGTTGTAACGCTGCAGCGCGGTGCTCACCAGCTGCCGGAAGAATGCGAGAAACCCGGCATCGGAGAGCCGGCTCAGGTCCATCTCGGTCCATGCACTCTCGTCCAGTCCCGGCCTTACTCCGCGCCCGTTGGGTTGCTGGAAGCGTGAGAGCGCGTTGAAGGACGCGATCAGTTTGCCGCACATTTCTGCCGGCAAACTGTGGTCATAGCTGCGTATGTAGTGGCGCAGATCATTGCCATGAACATCCGCCGCGGCACTGGCCGCGGCGGATGTGCCTGTTGCTGGTGCGGGCTCAGAAGCGGGCAGTCCAGCGCATCCAGTAGAAACGGCCGATTGCATCGTAGGTCCGCATGTCCGTCGAGGCGTTGAAGCCAGAATAGATCAACGGCGGCTGGCGGTCAGTAAGGTTGCGCACGCCGATCTGGATGGAACTGTTCTTCAGGTCCTCGAAGCGGTAACCGATCTGCAGATCGGTCTGGGTGTAGGACGGCACCCGCCGCTTGGCGACGTAACCCGGATCCTTCACGTCGGCCACATCCGGCGCTTCGTAGACATGGTGCACATAGCGCGTGGTCAGGCTGGCACTCAGGTTGCCGCGTGACCAGGTCAGATCGTTGAGCGCGCGCCAGCGGGCCATGTTGCCGAAGCCCGAGGAGGCGTTGTCGACGAAGGTGCCGGCCAGGCCGGTGCTGGTCGGGATACCCGGGAACGCGCCGACATCACTGGTCGGGTCGCCTGACACCAACTGCACGTCGTATTGCGCCAGATAGGTGGTGTCCAGGTTCCACACCAGCTTGCCCCATGCGCCTTCCGGCAGCTGATAGCGGAAGCCCAGGTCCATGCCGGAGGTCTTCATCGAGCCATAGTTGCCGATCAGGTTGGTCATCTGCGCAACGTCACCATTGGCGTCGCGGATGAAGGTGTCGCAGAAGCGGCCGAAGTTGAAGCATTGGTTGAGCAGCATGTTCTCCGGCAGGTTGACGATGAAATCGTTCAACTTCACTCGCCAGTAATCGGCAGTGACGCTGAAGCCCTCCAGCCAGCTGGGGCTGTAGACAAAACCGTAGGTCAGCACGTCGCCTTCTTCCGGCTGCAGGTTCGGGTCCGAGACCTGGAACGACGTCACCTGGTTGCCGCTCTGCTGGAAGGAGCCGTCGGCGGGTACGCCGGCGCAGGCCACCGGGTTGCCGCCTTCATAGCCATTGCACGGGTCGGCATAGGTGTTGGCGCTGGGCACCGTGGGTGAGTACAGGTCGCCGATGGTCGGGGCGCGGAAGACATCGGCATAGGTGGCACGGATCAGCAGGTCGGAGAACGGCTTCCACTCCACGCCGATCTTGGAGTTGGTGGTGCCGCCGAAGTTGGAGTAGTCCGAATAGCGGGTGCCCAGCGATACGTTGAGCTTCTCCGCGAACGGGGCGTCGGCCAACAGCGGGATCAGGGCCTCGGCATAGATTTCGTTGACGTCGAATTTGCCGTCGATGTCGCCGCCGGTACAGGCTTCCTGGGTGATGCGGCAAACCGTCTTGCCCGGCGGGATGATGGTCAGGAAGTCGGCGCTGGAACTGGCCGACTCGACGCGGCGCTCCACGCCGACAGCCAGCGAGACCGCGCCTGCGGGCATGGTGAACAGGTCGCCAGTGACGTTGGCGTTGAAGACCTTCAGGTCATTTTCGCTGGTGCTGTGGATGGTCGGGTTGATCAACTCCAATGCGGCCAGCTGTGCCTGCCCGGTCGGCGTGTTCGGGTCCGGCGCCGGCCCCATGAAATTGACCGGGATGCAATCGTTGATGGCAGTTGCCGCATTGCCGGGTGTGCGCACGCAGATCGGGTTGCCGGTAGCCGGGTCGATCATCGACGGGCCCAGCGCATCGTTCAGGCCCTGGCCGATCAGATAGCCGCGCACGGTGGAGGACTGCGGTGTACGGCCGTAACCATAGGACGCATCCCAGCTCCAGGTGCTGTCGCCGAACACGCCGCGCAGGCCAGCGGTGATCTGGTAGGTCTCGGTTTCGAAACGCGTGGTGCGGGTGGGGATGAAATCACGCAGGCGCAGGCGCGCATCGGTGATGTCCACGCCGAACGGGTTGTAGAGGCTGTCCTTGCTGATCATCACGTCATCGACATCGGCGCGGCCGTCGAACGGCAGCGGGGCGATGAAGAACGACGACTCGGTGCGCATCCACGAACCGAGCATGAAGGCTTCGATGTTGTCGGTGAGCTGGTAGTTGCCGCTCATGAACAACGATGTGCGTTCCTGCGGGGTCAGGTTGAGGTTGCCATCGGACTGGAAGTTGTAGGTGTCGGTATTGCCGTTGAAGCAGCGGAAGTTCGACGCCGAGGTACCCGGTTGCCCGTCGATGCGGGTCAACACGACGTTGGGGTTGGGGTTGGTAGCACTGGGTTGGGCGCAGTTCGCATCCAAGGTAGTGCCGCGGGCAATGGCGACATCACGCGGCACCACATAGCGGCCGGTCAGGATGCGGCTGGTACCGCCAATCCCCTTTTCACCGGCATACAACTGGTAAGGCTGGCTGGAATAGCTGCGGTCGGCAGCGCTGACCGAGTCTTCCTTGTCATAGCTGGCGCCCAGCATCAGGTGGCCCTTTTCACCGGCCAGGCCGAAGGTGGCATCGAAGCGCTGTGTATCGGCATCACCGCGCGAGGAAATGCCGTAGAACGCGCTGGCTTCCACGCCTTCGAAATCCTTGCGCAGGATGAAGTTGACCACGCCGCCGATCGCATCGGAGCCATAGATGGCCGAGGCGCCATCCTTCAGAACTTCCACGCGTTCAATCAGCGCCATCGGGATGGAGTTCACGTCCACCGCGCCATTGGCGTTGGAGATGGTGCCGATCCAGCGCTTGCCGTCCACCAGCACCAGCGAGCGGTTCACGCCCAGTCCGCGCAGGTCGACCGTCGCAGCGCCTGCGCCGCCACCGTTGTTGACCTGGGGATTGGTTGCGGCACCGGCGATGGCCGGGGTGCGCTGCAGGAATTCGCCCACCGTGGCTGCGCCGGAGCTTTCGATGCTTTGGCGGTCAATGGTGAATACAGGGCTGGAGGTTTCCAGGTCGGCGCGCTTGATGCGCGAGCCGGTGACCTGGATCCGGTCCAGGTTGGTGGCCTCTTCCTTCGGAGCAGTCTCCTGGGCGAGGGCGCTGCCCGTTGCTCCCAATGCAAGGGCCGCCGTCGAAATGGGTAGCAGGGCGCGGCGAACAGCTTGACTCAGTGGCTGGATACTCACGTATGACTCTCCGCAGAATGGTGCGAGGGAGTCACGAAATTACAAATTTTTAACCGTGAGTATTGTGCGGATCAGACTGCGCCCAATGTGCAAAAACGCACATTTTGTTTCACTTGCCCGCAAACTCGGGGCAAGGCTGTGCGCAACCGGGATTCAGCGCGCCGAGCGCCAGCCCACCAGCAGCGCGATGCCCAGCCAGATCAGCTCGCCCAGGCCGTTGGCCAGCGACAGCAGCGTCCAGGCGAAATGGGGCCCCATGCGCAGCGCCGATTCCCATGGGGTCAGGCCCATTGGTCCGCCCACGTAGGCCGCAGCGATGCCCCAGTTGGCCACCAGGGTGATCAGCAGGGTTGTGAAGATGGTCAGGGTGATGCGCGCCACGCCGGGGCGGAAAGTCCCCAGACGCAGCATCCAAGCGGCTTCCAGCGCAGCGAATATCGCCATCCAGCCGGCCTGGGTGCCGGTGCTCAAGGCGACCAGCAGCCAGGCGATGGTGAGGGTGATGCTTCCCAGCAACAATAAAATGGGCCAGAGCCAGTGGCGGGTGGGGCTGGCTGGCGTGGAAACTGGCGACATGGGTATTCCCGAACAGATTCCGCAGCATAGCGTTTCAGCGGCGAGTACGCCCAGTCGGATAAAATGGGGGCATTGCGGGTAGCCACCGCGTCCCCATATCGATCTACATGTATTCCCGTAGCAGCGAACCTGTCCATTTTGAGCGTGATTGCCCGGCCGTGATGGTGCCGCAGGGCGATAGCGTGACCCTACCGGCCGGCAGTTATGGCTATATCACCCAGGCGCTGGGTGGCAGCTATACGGTGTTTGTCGAAGGCAATCTCTTCCGTATCGCCGGCAAGGACGGCGATGCCATCGGTAAGGAGCCACCGCCGGGGCTGGAACTGCCCGACGACGCCGGCGACGAAGACGTCGAGAAGCTGGTGTGGGAGCAATTGCGCACTTGTTTCGACCCGGAAATTCCGTTCAACATCGTCGATCTTGGGCTTATCTACGAAGTGGATATCAAGCACCTGGACGACGGCCAGCGCGAAGTTGACGTCAAGATGACCTTGACCGCACCCGGCTGTGGCATGGGTGAGATCCTGGTCGATGACGTGCGCAGCAAGCTGGAAATGATTCCGACCGTGGCCCAGGCCGACGTCGATCTGGTGTTCGATCCGCCATGGGGGCGTCACATGATGTCCGAGGCGGCGCGCCTGGAAACTGGCATGCTGTAAGCCCGTGCCGGCGCTGCCGGTAACGGTTTGTGCTGCACCCCCTGCGCCGCTGTGGCCCCGGGGCTGTCCCATCCCGCAATCTGGAAGGAATTATCCGGTGTCCCAGTCTTCGTTGAGCTTCGATGTCACCCGTTCGGATCATCCGCGTAGCGCCGAGGAGCGCGCCAAAATCCTGGAAAAGCCGGGCTTTGGTCTGCACTTCACCGACCACATGGTGGCCGTACGCTGGGACAAGGACACCGGTTGGCACGACGCGGCGGTAACGCCGTATGGCCCGATTTCGCTGGATCCGGCTGCTGCCGTGCTGCATTACGGCCAGGAAATCTTCGAAGGCATCAAGGCCTACCGTCACGCCGATGGCTCGGTGTGGACCTTCCGTCCGCAAGCCAATGCGGCGCGTCTGCAGCGTTCGGCGCGGCGTCTGGTGCTGCCGGAACTGCCGGCTGACATCTTCGTCGAGTCGCTCAAGCAGCTGGTCGCGCTGGACAAGGACTGGGTGTCCGATGCCGATGAGGCCAGCCTGTACTTCCGTCCGTTCATGATTGGCGATGAAGCCTTCCTCGGCGTGCGCGGTGCGCACAAGGCTACTTACTACGTGATCGCCAGCCCGGCTGGCCCGTACTTCGCCAAGGGCGTGGCGCCGGTGGCGATCTGGTTGTCCACCGACTACGCGCGCGCTGCCAAGGGCGGCACCGGTGCGGCCAAGTGTGGTGGCAACTACGCCGCTTCGCTGTTGCCGCAGCAGCAGGCGCAGGCGCAGGGTTGTTCGCAGGTGCTGTTCCTTGACCCGGTCGAAGGCAAGTACCTGGAAGAACTGGGCGGCATGAACGTGTTCCTGGTCTACGGCAAGGAAAACAAGCTGGTTACCCCGGCGCTGTCGGGCAGCATCCTGGAAGGCATCACCCGCGAGTCGCTGCTGCAGCTGGCCCGCGACCGTGGCATGAACGTGGAAGAGCGCCAGGTCACCATCGATGAGTGGAAGCAGGGCGTGAGCTCGGGCGAAATCACCGAGGTGTTTGCCTGCGGTACCGCTGCGGTGATCACCCCGATCGGCCAGCTCAAGGGCGAAGATTTCTCGGTGGGCGACCTCAACGCGCCGGCCGGTGAAGTCACCATGTCGCTGCGCAAGGAACTGACCGACATCCAGTACGGCCGTCAGCCGGACCGTCACGGTTGGCTGGTGCGCCTGGACGCCTGAGCGGCCAGGTTCGGTTGCTGATCAAACCCGCTGCGGCGAATGTCGCAGCGGGTTTTTCTTTGTCCGGACGCCCGGCGCTGCAGCCAGTGGTACCAAGGGATTTGTAAATATTCTTTACGAATCAATCACGTACGTAAACGTGACGGAACAACGGTTTCTGTTGTAACCCTCTTGTCATCGGTTCAGCCGCCATTTACTGTCCGCCCACGGATCGGTAACAGGGGACTGGTTCGGGTAGTTCTACCCGGGCAACCAGCGCTATCGAAATCGCCACACGCCCGGGTGGGACGGCGCCGCGTTCGCGGCATCCTCCAATGCAGAAGGGTTCAACAATGTCATCCAGATCACACCGTGCGTTTGCTCGTGGGTTGGTAGTCGTTGGCACTGCTTCGCTGTCTTCCCTGCTTCTGTGTGCGCCGGCCTGGGCCGGTGATGTGCATCTGGCCGGGCTGGATTCCGCGCCGACGCATCAGCGCTTCATCGTCAAATACCGTCAGGACAGCCGCCAGGCCGCCGGCGATGCAGCCCTGCAGAAAACCCTGGCCTCGGCCGCTCGCGCGCTGCCGGCACGCGCCGGCAAGAGCATCGGCGTGCAGCATATGCGGCGGCTTGCGGTGGGCGCGGATGTGGTCCGCGCCGACGCCAGGCTCGACCGTGCCGATGCTGAAACGCTGATGCGCAAGCTGGCGGCCGACCCCAACGTCGAATACGTCGAGGTCGACCGCCTCAACACCATCAGCCTGACCCCCAACGACACCCGCTACGGCGAACAATGGGGTTATTCCGGCACCTATGGCATCAAGGCCAACCAGGCCTGGGATGTAACCAATGGCGCCGGCTCGGTGGTGGCGGTGCTGGACACCGGCATCACCAGCCACAGCGACCTGGCCGCCAACCTGCTGCCCGGCTATGACTTCATCAACGACACCACCGTGTCCAACGATGGCAATGGCCGCGACAACGACCCCAGTGACCCGGGTGACTGGATCACCGCCAACCAATGCGGCGGCATCCATGCCGCGCAGAACTCCAGCTGGCACGGCACGCATGTGGCCGGCACCATCGCCGCGGTCACCAACAATGCCAAGGGCGTTGCTGGCGTGGCGTACGGCGCCAAGATCGTGCCCGTGCGCGTGCTGGGTACCTGCGGTGGTTATGACTCGGATATCGCCGATGCCATTGTCTGGGCGTCCGGCGGCAGCGTCAGCGGCGTGCCGGCCAATGCCAATCCGGCCGAGGTGATCAATCTCAGTCTGGGCGGCTCCGGCGCCTGCGGCAGCACCACGCAGGCGGCGATCAATGGCGCGGTCAGCCGTGGCACCACGCTGGTCATTGCTGCCGGCAACGACAACACCAATGTCTCCAACGCCTCGCCGGCCAACTGCAACAATGTAATCGCGGTGGCATCGATCACCAGCACCGGCGCACGTTCGAGCTTCTCCAACTACGGTGCCCTGATCGATATCGCCGCGCCGGGTTCCAACATCCTGTCCACGCTCAACAGTGGCACCACCACGCCCGGTTCGGAGAGCTACGCCGCCTACAACGGCACCTCGATGGCGACCCCGCATGTGGCAGGCGTTGTGGCACTGCTGCAGGCGGTGGCAACCACGCCGAAGACACCGGCGCAGGTGGAAGCCTTGATCAAGGCCAATGTCACCGCCTTCCCGTCCACGCCTTCGCAAACCATCGGCCCCGGCATCCTCAATGCCAAGGCGGTGGTGGATGCGGCCAACGGCGGTGGCAACCCGAACCCGGGCGGCACGGTGTTGAACAACGGCGTGCCGATCACCGGACTTGCCGGCGCGGCCAGCAGCACCCAGTTCTTCACCGTGCAGGTGCCGGCCGGGGCCACCAATCTGGTGGTTGCCAGCTCTGGTGGCAGCGGTGATGCGGACATGTACGTGCGCGCCGGCAGCCAGCCGACCACCTCCACCTACGACTGCCGCCCCTACAAGACCGGCAACGCTGAGAGCTGCAGCTTCGCAACACCGGTGGCAGGCACCTACCACGTGATGTTGTCCGCGTACTCGGCGTTCTCCGGCCTCAGCCTGCAGGCCAGCTGGAGTACCGGCGGTGGCAGTGGTGGTGTGCAGACCTACAGCAATACAGGCGTGGTCAACATCCTCGACAACGCTACGGTGGAAAGCGCGATTGCGGTCTCCGGCCGCACTGGCAATGCAGCGGCGTCCACACCGGTGGCGGTGGATATCAGCCACACCTGGAAGGGCGACCTGAAGGTGGATCTGGTGGCGCCCGATGGCAGCGTCTATGTGCTGAGCAACTATGCCGGCGGCAGCGCCGATGACATCAAGCAGACCTTCAACGTGAACCTGTCCAGCGAAGCCCTCAACGGCAGCTGGAAATTGCGCGTCAACGACAAGGCCAGCGGCGACACCGGCCGCATCAACAGCTGGTCGGTCACCTTCTGATCGAGCAGAGGGAAGTTGCGTGGTGATGGGCATCAGGAAGATGCCATCGCTGCGCCGTGCAAGCTCAAGGCCCCGGCGATAGTGCCGGGGCCTTCTCATGTTCGCCGGTTTGGGGTGCGGCGTTGCAGCTGTGCGTACCGGCGGTGCCAGCCAATGGCGGGAAGAGCGTTCGGCGCGGACCTGCAGCGCGCCGCTAACTTGAGGACAAGGCGAACGCAGAATCATCCATGACTGATGGGTGCTTTCTCGCGGATGGCTGCCGCTTCGAGGCCGTCGGATACAGAGGTTTCAGGGTTACTCCGATGGGAGTGGCAACGGCGAATGCCTAGTGTCTGCGGACGGGCCAATGACAGCGGGCAGGCCCGCGCAGTTCCCTCCTGGCGAGCGTTGCTGTCCACACGGCGACGTCTGCCCGGCACAGATGCCGCATTGGCGGCGTCCTCCTCTGCAGAAGGGCCGAATCATGTCTTCGATATCGCAGTGTGTGCTTCGTCGTGGCGTTGCAGCGGTTGGCAGTGCGTTGTGGTCCTGCCTGTTTCTATGCCCGCCAGCGGTTGCCGGCGATGTGCAGCGGGCGGGTCTGTACGCAGCGCCGACGCACCAGCAATTCATCGTCAAGCTTCGTCAGGAAAGTACTCAAGCTGCTACAGCCGTGCTGCCGAACGTTCTGGATGCTGCCTCGCGTGCTTTGCCGCTGCGTGCTGGCAGGCCGGTAGCCCTGCAACACCTGCGCCGCTTGGCTGGCGGCGCGGAGCTGGTGCGTTCCGAAGTGCCGCTGGATCACGTCGAGAGCGAAGTGTTGATGCGCAGGCTGGCGGCAGATCGCAACGTCGAGTACGTCGAGATCGACCGTCGTCTCGGCATCAGCGCAGCCCCGGATGATCCGCGTTTCGCAGAGCAGTGGGGTCTTGCCGGTAGCTTTGGCATCAATCTGGTGCCGGCTTGGGAAGACGCCACCGGTGCAGGCGTGGTGGTGGCGGTATTGGACACCGGCATCGCCGAGCACAGCGACCTGCTTGCCAATGTCCTGCCGGGCTACGACTTCATCAGCGATGCGGCGATGGCCAACGATGGGGATGAGCGTGATGCGGATGCGCGCGATCCGGGTGATTGGGTGGAAGCCAAGCAGTGTGGCGGCAGCCACGATGCGTGGAGCTCCAGTTGGCACGGTACCCACGTGGCCGGCACGATTGCGGCGGTTGCCAACAATGGCAAGGGCGTTGCCGGTGTCGCACCGGCCGCCCGCATCGTGCCGGTACGCGTACTGGGCCGCTGCGGCGGCTATACGTCCGATATCGCCGATGCGATTGTCTGGGCGTCGGGCGGGGAGGTGGACGGCGTGCCCACCAATGCAAACCCGGCCGAGGTGATCAATCTGAGCCTGGGCGGCGGAGGCGCCTGTGGCACCACGTTCCAGACGGCGATCAACAGCGCGCTGGCCAACGGCGCAACCCTGGTCATCGCCGCCGGCAATGGCAACGTCAATGCGAGCAATTCGGCACCGGCCAACTGCGACAATGTGATCGCGGTGGGTGCCAGCGACAGCGACGGCAAACGCTCGATCTGGAGCAGCACCCAGCAATCCAATTTTGGCCCGTTGGTGGATGTGGCCGCGCCAGGCAGCACTATTGTTTCAACGTTCAACAGCGGCAGCACGGCGCCCTCGGTTGAAAGCTATGGTTACAGCGGTGGGACCTCGATGGCGGCACCGCATGTGGCCGGTGTGGTGGCGCTGGTGCAGCAGGTATCGGATCCTGCAAAGACACCGGCGCAACTTGAAGCCTTGATCAAGGCTACCGCCACGCCGTTTCCACGGACGCCGGACAGGCCGATTGGTGCCGGTATCGTCAATGCACAGGCCGCAGTGACAGCGGCAATGAGCGCTACGCTGCCGCCTGAGCCCGAACCTGAGCCAGATACTGCGCTGGACAATGGCGTTGCGGTGACCGGCGTCAGCGGCAGCAAGGGCAGCAACCGCTATTACACGGCGCAGCTTCCGTCAGGGGCGTCCAACCTGCTGATCAGCATCAGCGGCGGCGCGGGTGATGCTGACCTGTATGTCAGGGCCGGCAGCCGGCCGAACAGTTCGGTGTTCGATTGCCGCCCGTTCCGTGGCGGCAATGGTGAGAGCTGCAGTTTTCCCGCTCCGGTTGCAGGTACCTACCATGTGATGGTGAGTGGATACAGCAGGTATTCGGAGGTCAGCCTGAAGGCAAGCTGGGGCCTGGTTCCTGCCCAGACCTATCGCAGCAGTGAGCTCATGGACATCCTGGACAACGGCACGCTGGACAGTGCCATCACCGTCGCCGGCCGCAGTGCCAACGCACCAGCTGCCACAGCGGTGCAGGTGGATATCAACCACAGTTGGCGCGGCGATCTGAAAGTGGAGTTGATTGCACCGGACGGCAGCGCCTACCTGCTTAGCAACTATGAAGGTGGCAGTGCCGATGACATCAAGCAGACCTTCGAGGTCGATCTTTCCACTGAGCCATTGAATGGTACGTGGACGCTGCGTGTGCATGACAAGGCCAGTGGTGACAGCGGGCGTCTGAATGGCTGGTCGATCACGTTCTAGATCAAGCCGCCGGAGGCAAACCGGAGCGGAGCGGGTTGCTGCACGTGCGCTGGTGTTCGCGGCAGGGGCAGTGGCGGGGGCCGCTGCTCAGTCTTCGCAGATATCCGCACAGCGCGCCTGCAATACCTGCAAGGCGTCGGCTGGGGCGATATCCAACAGCAGGCCACGCTGGCCGGCATTGATGTACAGCGTTTGCTGCTGTTGGGCGCTGGCGGCGAACACCACCGTGGCCGGACGCTGCTGTGCGAACGGGCTGATGCCGCCTACCTTGTAACCGCTGCGCTTCTCGGCCTCGGGTACTTCCATCATCTGTGCGTGCTTGCCGCCACAATGGGCGGCAAGCTTTTTCAATGACAGGCGCTGGTCGGAGGGAATCACCGCGATCAGCGGCTGCTTGTCCACCCACGCCATCAGGGTCTTGAACATGCGCGCCGGGGCGATGCCCAGCGCCTGCGCTGCCGCCAGCCCCTTGCTGTCGACATCGGCCGAGTAGTCATAGGCATGCACGCCATGGGCGATGCCTGCCTTGTCCAACGCGGCGGTAGCGCGGGTGCTTTTGGCCACTTACAGCGATTCGAAGCGGTTGGCGTCCACGTTCTTGCGGACCTGCTCCGGGTTCCAGATGCGGCCGTTCATGGCGATGTAGACACCTTCCGGCAGCGACTGCACCGCGCCGATCGCGCAGCCGATGTTGAACTCGGCATCGGAACCACGGAAACGTGCCGGGCTAAGCGCGCCGGTCATCACGATGGTCTTGCCGGGGATGGTGGCCAGCACCTTGCCGGTGGCTACCATCGAATCGGTACCGTGGGTGACCAGCACGTGGCGGGTTGGCTGTGCGGCGATGGTGGCGCGGATCAGCTCGCGGTCGTCGTCGCTGATATGCAGCGAGTCCTTGCGCAGGATCGGGATCACGTTGAAACGGAAGGTAACCCCCAGCTCGCGCAGAATCATGCCGATCTGCGGGTCGCCGATCTGGTAGTCGGACTTGTCGTCGAAGTAGATCTTGTCGATCGTGCCACCGGTGGTGACGATCAGGAGTTCTTCCATCATTGCGGTAAATCCTTGCGGTGACTGCCAGCGGCACAGGCCGCGATGTTGCAGATGATAATGCGGTCGGCAGCGCCGGGCCATGTCATTGCCTGGCATCAAGCCGAGGCGTCATTGGTCATTGGTCATTGGTAGAGCCGAGCCATGCTCGGCTGGGGCCTCACCGCAGTTGGGCACTACCGCAGAGCCGTCTGTAGGAGCGGCGTAAGCCGCGAAGCCAGTACAGCCAAAGCCGAAGACTGGCCCGCAACCTGCAGGATCAGTGGCTTCGCCGCTGATGCCGCTCCCACAGAGGCTGGTGACACATCGCCGGGAAAGCCCCAGCCGAGCATGGCTCGGCTCTACACGGGAGGTTTGCCGGGAAAGCTCCAGCCGAGCGTGGCTCGGCTCTACATGGGAGGGTTGCTCGGCAAGCCTCAGCCGAACATGGCTCGGCTCTACAGGGGAGGGGGGCCGAGAAAGCTCCAGCCGAGCATGGCTCGGCCCTACAGTGGGTTTAGCCGGCCTTTTTGGCGGCAAAGCGGGCGCGCATGCCGGGTACGCTGACCAGGGCCACGATCAGCAGTGCCAGGGCGATTTCGATCCAGGCGTAGAGGGCGGTGTCGCGGTGGCTCCAGGCACTCATCACGCCATGGCTGAACCAGAACAGGGCGAATACCCCGGCCCAGAAACGCGCGGCCGCGCGCTGTGCCAATACCCCCAGCAACAGCAGTGCCGGCGGCGCCACGAACACCAGCGCCACCGCCAGCAGATGGCGGTCTGCGCGGAACCACCACGCATACAGCCCGGCCAGCAGTGCCAGTGAGGCGGCGAGGACCAGATCGCGCGTGCGCCGGTTCATCGGCCCAGCCGCCGGGCGATATCGGCTACCCGATGCCCCAGTGCTCTTGCCAGCTGGGCTTCGTCGTCGGTGAGCTGGGAGTCGGCCTGGGTGCCGGCCACGTGGCTGGCGCCATAAGGGGTGCCGCCACTGGTGGTATGGCTCAATGCCGGTTCGGTGAAGGGGATGCCGACGATCAGGCAACCGTGGTGCAGCAGCGGCAGGTGCATCGACAGCAGCGTCGATTCCTGGCCCCCGTGCATCGAGGCGGTGGAGGTGAATACCGCCGCCGGCTTGCCAGCTAAGGTGCCATTGACCCATTCCGCGCCCAGGCCATCGAGGAAATGCTTGACCGGCGCGGCCATGTTGCCGAAGCGGGTAGGGCTGCCCAGCACGATGCCATCGCATTCGGCCAGATCGGCTATTTCCACATAAGGGGCGCCGTCTTCGGGGACGGGCGGGGCAGTGGTCTGGGTGACTGCGGCCACTGGCGGCACGGTACGCAGGCGGGCGCTCATGCCCGGCACCTCGCCGATACCGCGGGCGATCTGCCGCGCCAGCCGCGCCACCGAGCCGCCACGGCTGTAGTAAAGCACCAGAATTTCCGCCATCGCACCGTTCACTCAATCTTGCAGGAGCCGGCAGTATCAACGATGCGGGCCGCGCTTTGCATCGGGTACCCTTGCCAGATGGAACCTTTGGATTCACTCAATCTATGGATGGAGCGCCTGCGTGACCGGGCGCGCAACGCCAGTTTCGGGCGCTTCCTGTGGAAGCGCTTCATCGATGACCGCCTGTTCCAGGCGGCCGGCTCGCTGGCCTACACCACGGTATTCGCGCTGGTGCCGCTGGCGATCGTGGTATTCGGTGTGCTGTCTGCGTTCCCGATGTTCGACCGCTGGAGCGAGGCGCTCAGCGACTACGTGTTCTCCAACTTCGTACCGTCGGCGGCGCGCGCGGCCGAGGGCTATCTGCGGCAGTTCTCGGCCAGTGCCGGGCAGCTGACCGCCGCCGGTTTCCTGGCCTTGGTGGTATCGCTGCTGATCACCCTCAACAGCGTGGAGCAGACCTTCAACCGAATCTGGCGGGTAGCCTCGGCGCGGCCGCAGCTGACCCGCTTCCTGGTTTATTGGACGGTGTTGACGCTGGGCGCCCTACTGGCCGCCGCGTCCCTGGCGGTATCGGCGAAGGTCCTGTCCTTGCCGCTATTCGGCACCACCGAAGGCCGCTGGCTGGCCGATCTGGGCCTGCGCCTGGCGCCGGTATTGATCGAGTTCTTCTGTGTGGTGCTGATCTACCGGGTGGTGCCGCACCACACGGTGAAATGGCGGCACGCCATTCCCGGCGCATTGCTGGCGGTGTTGATGCTGGAGCTGGTGAAGTGGGGCATGGGCCTGTACCTGGGCAGCTTCCAGTCCTATCAGAAGCTCTACGGCACGGTGGCGTTCGTGCCGATCCTGCTGCTGTGGATCTACCTGAGCTGGGTTTCGGTATTGCTGGGCGCATCGCTGGCCTCGTCAGTGGCCGCGTTCCGCTATCAACCGGCGGCGTTGCGGTTGCCGCAGGGATGTGAACTGTATGGGCTGCTGCGGCTGTTGGGGCGTTTCCGCGAGGCGCGGCAGCAGGGTCGGGGCCTGGATGAAGACCAGATTCTGCTGCAGGAACCCATGCTCACCGACTCCCTGTTGCAGCAGCTGCTGGAGCAGATGGAAAGCATCGGTGTGCTGCGCCGTGATGAACGCGGCGAATGGCTGCTGGCGCGCGACCTGGACAGCATCAGCCTGCATGACCTGTATGAAAGCTCGCAGCTGCGCATTCCGGTGGCCGAGGAATACCTGCCGATGCGCGAGGACAGCCTCGGGCAAGCGGCCTGCAGTGCCCTGGATCAACTACGTCTACCGTTGCGCGAACTGCTCAAGCGCCGTGTGGACGACATTTATGTAGAGCGTGGAGATAGCCGATGACCGCCAAATACCTTCCGTCCGTGCTGCTGGTACTGGCGCTGACAGCCTGCAAGCCGGACCCGGCGCCGGTTGCTGCGGCGCCGTCCGCGCCCGAGGCGCCTGCTGCGCCAGCCCCCGAGCAGCCCAGCGTGGTCCAGCAGACGGCTGAAATACCGCAGCTGCAGGTGCCGACGGTGGACGGCAAGACCTATGACCTGGCCAGTCACCGTGGGCAGTGGGTGGTGGTCAATTTCTGGGCCACCTGGTGCGCTCCCTGCCTGCAGGAAATGCCGGAGTTGTCGGCCTTGCACGCCATGCGCAGCAACGTCGAAGTGGTGGGGTTGGCGTATGAAGACATCGAGCTGGACGAGATGCAGGCCTTCCTGAAGGAGCATCCGGTGGCCTATCCAATCGCCATCATCGACACCTTCAGCCCGCCGAAGGATTTCGCCACCCCGCGTGGCTTGCCGATGACGTACCTGATCGGACCGGACGGCAAGGTCGCCAAGCAGTTCCTGGGGCCGGTGAATGCCCATGAGATCGAGCAGGCAATCGTGGCTGCCGGTGGCAAGGCGGTGTAAGTCAGCTGTTGCTGGGCAGCTATGGCTGCCTGCGCCGCCGCGTTCCATGTTCAAGCCACGTCCATAGGGTTGCCGCGAGGCCGCACAGCACAAGGAGTGCGGCTGCCAGCGACAGCCATTGCGGGACAGTGCCGAAGACCAGGATGCCGGGCTGGTAAGGCGGCGGGGCGACGCCAGCGGCGACATGGAAGGAATAAGCGAAGCGCCAGTCGCGATACAGCATGAACGCAATGGGAGCTGCAGCTACCGCTGTTGCGCAGATGAAAGCGAGAAATGTGCGGCGCAGGATGGTGTTGAGCATTGGCAGGGTGGCCTGGTGTGGCGACATTGCTTGCCAGAGCTTACCCCTCCCCAACCCTCCCCTTCGCTGCGCGAAAGGGAGGGGGTGAAAGCAGCTTTCGCTGCCGCCTGGAAGATCGTTGAGAGCAGCTCCCTCCCTTTGGCAGGTCGTTGAGGGCTGCTCTCTCCCTCTGGCAGATCGTCAAGAACAGCTCCCTCCCTCTGGCAGATCGCCGAGAACAGCTCCCTCCCTTTCGCGTAGCGAAGGGGAGGGTTGGGGAGGGGTGAGCCTTTGATCTTCCCGCGTTGCCAGCTTCCCGGCTGACGCTGCTTCCGCAGCGTTCACAGGATGGTCGGTAGTGCCCCTGCCGAGCATGGCTCGGCACTACCGCAGCGCTGCGGGATGATTTGTAGTGCTTCTGCCGAGCATGGCTCGGTATTACCGCAACTCCTACAAGGAACTTGAGGCGCGCTTTGGCTTGGCGATGTCCTCATCCTGCACGAATGCCGGGATCGGCTTCACCGCTCCGTACTTCTCTTTTTTCGGTTTGCCCGGCAACGGTGGCAGCTCGATCAGCGGCTCCTCGATGTGGGTGTCGGGCAGGCGATCGAGCAGGTCGCGAATCACTGTCAAACGGCCGCGCTTCTGGTCATTGAAATCCACCAGCGTCCACGGTGCATGCCCGTTGTGGGTGGCCTCCAGCATGGCCTCGCGGGCCTGGGTGTAGGCGGCATATTCCTGGCGTGATTTCAGGTCGATCGGCGACAGCTTCCAGCCCTTGAGCGGGTCGTCGCGGCGCTCGGCAAAACGCTTCTCCTGCTGTTCCTGGTCCACGCACAACCAGTACTTGAACAGCAGGATGCCATCGTCCACCAACAGTTTTTCAAATGCCGGGGTCTGCTTGAGGAAGGCCTTGTACTGCGCATCGGTGCAGTACCCCATCACTTTCTCCACGCCCGCGCGGTTGTACCAGCTGCGGTCCATCAACACGATTTCGCCTGCGGCAGGCAGGTGCGCGATATGCCGTTGGAAATACCATTGGCCGTCTTCGCGCTCGCTGGGCTTGGGCAGCGCCACTACCCGGCATTGACGCGGGTTCACATGCTTGGCGATGTCCTGGATGACGCCGCCCTTGCCGGCGGTGTCGCGCCCTTCGAACAGCACCAGTATCCGCTGCCCGCAATGCTGGGCCCAGCGCGCCATGTTGGCCAGTTCCAGTTGCATTGGTTCCAGCAACGCTTCGTACTCTTTGCGCTTGAGCTTGCCCATGGTCATTCCTTGTGGATGCGCCGAGCCTACCGCATGCAGATGTCAGCCCGCGTCTGCACCGCGCCAGCCATGCCGGCTGGCAAGCTGCTGCAGCAGCTGTGCAAGGTCGGCGGCAAAGCCGGCCATGTCGAACAGATTGGAATGCTGGCGCGCATGGGCCAGCCGCTGGCGTAGATTCTGCAGGGCGTCTGCGTCGTTCCCCAACGCAATTGCGCTGGCAACGAAGGCCTGGTCATCGGCGAGGTTCAACTCGTCCAGCCCGAGGTGATGATTGAGGCTGCCGGCTACCCGTGCGGCAAAGGTGCTGCCGGGCGCGGTCAGTACCGGGCAGCCTGCCCAGAGCGCGTCGGAGGCCGTGGTGTGCGCGTTGTAGGGGTGTGTATCCAGGAACAGGTCGGCGTGTTGGTAGCGGGCCAGATAATGCGGATGCGGCAGCTTGGCCATGAAGATCAGCCGCGCCGGATCCACGCCGCGCTGGCGCGCGACCTCGCGCAGGCGCTGGTCGGCCAAGCCCGGGCCGGACAACAGCCACAGCACGCTGCCGGGCACGCCGATAAGGATCTGCAGCAGCCGTTCCACGCTGCGCGGGTTGAGCTTGTAGCTGTTGTTGAAACAGCAGAACACCACGCCGCTGTCGGGCAGGCCGCAGTCACTGCGCGACGGCTCCGCTTGCAGCGTGCGGGTGTTGTCCGAGGGCTGGAAGGCACGGGGCAGACGCAGCACTTTTTCACTGAAGGCCGGCTCCAGCGCGGGCGGCAGCACGAACGCATCGGCCACGATGTAATCGATCCACGGTGCGCCGGAGGTGCCGGGGTAGGCCAACCAGTTCAGCTGCAGCGGGGCAGGGCGCATGGCGAGTACTTCCGGGGTGCCGCCGCCGCCCCAGCCGCGCAGATCGAACAGCACATCGATGCCTGCAGTGCGGATGCGCTGGGCGATGGCGGCGTGTGCTTGCCCGTTGAGATCGTGGAGCTGGTCTGCGGCAGCGTGCAGGCGTTGGCGGATGGCGCTGCCATCGTCGCTGTTGAGGGCGAATAGATGGATCTGCAGTTGCGGATGTGCGCGCAATTGCTCGAACAGCGCCACCGTCAACAGGCCGGTCGGGTGCGCGCCGAAACCATTGGAAAGAAAACCCACGCGCAGCGCACCGTGGGTACGCAGCTGGGCTGCCGGCAGGCGCGGAATCGACTGGGCCAGCACACTGGCGCGTTGCCGTGCACAGGCCAACTGTTCGGCGGCGCTGCCGTCTTCGCTGAGAAAGGCAAACGGCTCCACGGCCGGATTGCCCTGCGCGACAGCGCCGCGCACCTGCTGTGAGAGTGCATCAAGGTCTCGCCAGTCACACAGCCGGCGCTGCCAGTTCAGGCGCTGCGCGGCCATATAGGCTTCGTCGGGTGCCAGTGCATGGGCGCGACGATACGCCTCGGCCGCAGCTTCGGGTTGGTTGGCGTCTTCCAGCACGTGACCCAGCCACAAGGCCATGCCCGGATGCTGCGGAGCAAGTTGGCAGGCGCGCTGCAGCAGGGCAGCGGCGTCGTCGTGCCTGCCTTGCATCCAGCGGGCGCGGCCGAGGCGGGCAAGGGCTTCGGGGTGTTGCGGGCGCAGCTGCAGCGCTGTTGAGGCGGCGGCTTCCCCTGCAGCGACATCGCCGATGCCCAGCTCGGCATCGGCCAGCATCACCCAGGCGATGAAGTCACCGGGTTGGCGGCTGACGGCAAGGCGGAGTTGGTCGCGTTCGCTTGGGGCGTTGGTCATGGTCTGGTTCTGGCTCTGCTCCCTCCCTTGCGCGTAGCGCAGGGGAGGGTTGGGGAGGGGTTGCTGTTGATTTTGCTCTGTGCTGCAAGCAATGGCTAAATCTACGGGTAACAGCCAGATCCAAAGCTACCCCTCCCCAGCCCTCCCCTATGCTGCGCATAAGGGAGGGGGAAAAGCGCTTACGTCCCTTCAGCCAACCGCGCCAGCTCATCCACCTGATGTTCGTGCTGCAGGCGCGCGATCAGGTCGTCCAGCCCGCCTTCGATGATGTTCGGCAGGTCGTACAGGGTCAGGCCTTCAACGCGATGGTCGGTGATGCGGCCCTGCGGGAAGCTGTAGGTGCGGATGCGCTGGCTGCGGTCGCCACTGCCAACCTGCAGGCGCCGTGACTCGGCCTGCGCCGCGGCCTGTTTGCTGCGCTCGGCATCCAGCAGCTGTGCCTTCAAACGCTTCATCGCCTTGTCGCGGTTGGCGTGCTGGCTGCGCTCGGTCTGGCATTCCACCACCACGCCGCTGGGAATATGGGTGATGCGGATCGCCGATTCGGTCTTATTGACGTGCTGGCCACCGGCGCCGGAGGAACGGTAGGTGTCCACGCGCAGGTCGGCCGGGTTGATCACCACATCTTCAACATCATCGGCTTCGGGAATGATCGCCACCGTTGCCGCCGAGGTGTGGATACGGCCCTGTGATTCGGTGGCTGGCACGCGCTGCACGCGGTGGGTGCCGGATTCGAACTTCAGCTTGGAATAGGCGCCGCGGCCAACCACGCGCGCCACGATTTCCTTGTAGCCGCCGTGTTCGCCGGGATTGTCGGATTCGATTTCGACCTTCCAGCCCTGGCGCTCGGCGTAGCGGGCGTACATGCGGAACAGGTCGCCGGCAAAGATGGCCGCCTCGTCGCCGCCGGTACCGGCGCGCACTTCCAGGAACAGGTTGCCTTCATCGCGCGGGTCGCGCGGCACCAGCAGCAATGCCAGTTCTTCGTCCAGGGCCTGCAGGCGTGCCTGGGCGGCGCTGATTTCTTCCTCGGCCAGCTCGCGCAGTTCCGGGTCGGCGCGCATGGCTTCGGCCGAGGCCAGGTCTTCCAGCGCACGGGTTTCGTTCGCCAATGCGGTGGCGATGGGTTCCAGTTGCGAGAACTCGCGGGAAAAATTGCGGAAGCGCTCGTTGTCGGCGACCACATCCGGGTCGGAAAGCAGGCGTTCCAGTTCTTCACGGCGCTCGGCCAGTGCCAGCAGCTTACGGCGCAGGGTCGGCGTCATCATTCCTCGCTACGGGGTGTTGATACCCGGGCGTTGCCGGGAACAGGCGCTCGGCGGCGCGGGTAAGGTCGGTATCGCCTTCCAGCGCGGCTTGGCGCAGGGCGGCGGTAGGCGGATGCAGCAGGCGGTTGGTCAGGCCGTGCGCCAGCTGCTCAAGTACTTCGTCGGGCAGTTTGCCATGGGCCAGTTGCTGCCGGGCCTTGGCCAGCAGCTCGGCGCGGGTGGCCTCGCCGAATGCACGCAGCTGCCGGATCGGCGCCTGCAGGCGGGTGGCGCGCAGGTTTTCCAGATAGCGGGTGACCTGCAGGTCGATGATGGACTCGGCCTCGGCGGCGGCTTCACGGCGGCCACGGCGGTTTTCTTCCACCGCCCGTTCCATGTCGTCCACGGTGTACAGGTAGGCATCGGCCAGCTTGCCGACCTCGGCCTCGATATCGCGCGGCACCGCCAGGTCGAACAGCAGCATCGGCTTGTGCCGGCGCGAGCGCAGCGCGGTGGCGACCTGCCGGTGCAGGATCACCGGCTCGCGTGCGGCGGTGGCCGAGAACACCACATCGGCCTCGCCCAGGTGGCGTTCCAGCTCGCTCAGCGGCAATGCCACGCCACCGTGGCGGCTGGCCAGATCCTGCGCATTGGCTACGGTGCGGTTGGCGATCAGCAGCCGCTTCACCTTTGCATCGCTCAGGTGCTTGGCGACCAGTTCCATGGTTTCACCGGCGCCGACCAGCAGCACCGTGGATTCATCCATGCGCGCGAACGAGTCCTGCGCCAGCCGCACCGCGGTGGACGCCACGGAAATTGGATTTGCGCCGACGCGGGTGTCGGTACGGGCACGCTTGGCCACCGAGAAGGTCTGCTGGAACAACCGGTCCAATTGTTGCCCGATTGCGCCGCTGTCGTGGGCCAGCGCCCAGGCATCCTTGACCTGCCCCAGGATCTGCGGCTCGCCCAGCACCATCGAATCCAGCCCGGTGGCGACCCGGAACAGGTGGCGCACGGCCTCGCCATCGCTGTGCTGGTACAGATAGCCCTGCAGGCTGCCGGCGTGGTGCTCCAGCCAATGGCTCAGCGCCTTGCTGTCATCGGCAACGGCATACAGTTCGGTGCGGTTGCAGGTGGACAGCAATACGGCTTCAGCCAGCTGCGGCGTCTGCCGCAGGGAATCCATCGCGCGCGGCAGTGCGTCTCCGCCAAAGGCAGCGCGTTCGCGCAGTTCTACCGGCGCAGTCTGGTGATTCAGTCCGAGCACCCACAGGGTCATCTGTTCAGTTGCTTGCGATAAGCTGCTGGCTGTTGAAGGCCGCCATTTTACGGCCCGGTTGCGCCAGATGCCCGTATTCAATCGCATATGCACCGTTCTGTTGCTTTCCCTGCCGGTTTTTCCGGTGCTGGCGGCCCCGGCTGTGCCGGTCCAGGCGCCCCTGGCGGCTGAAGGCCTGCCGCTGACCCCGGTGCTGGCCGGCGAATTCTCGCTGCAGGCCGGCAAGCTGCCCGACGCCGCGCGCTGGTACCTGCAGGCCGCCCAGGAAGCCAAGGGCGACGTGGGGCTGGCCGAACGCGCCACCCGTATCGCCATGCTTGCCGATGACGCTGGCCGTGCCGAGCAGGCGCTGGCGTTGTGGGCACAGCGTGACCCCGGTTCGGTAGCGGTGCGCGGCACCCGTGGCGCGCTGGCCATGCGCAATGGCGATGCCAAGCTTGCCCGCAAGGAACTGCTGGCGGTGCTGCGTTCGCCCGAGCCACGCGCCTGGCGCTATGCGCTGCTGGCCTTGGCTACCGGCGGCCGTGACCCGGCGGTGCCGGCGCAGGTGCTGGGCCAGCTGGTCGATGCCAATGCGATACCCGATGACCTGGAGGCCTGGCAGGAGTTCGGCCGGCTGGCGTTGCGGATGGAGCGCCCGGAGCTGTCGCGGCGCATGGTGGCCGAAGTGGTCAAGCGCTTCCCGGACGAGCCGCGAGTGGCGCTGCTGCATGCCTCGCAGCTCAACCAGGCCGGCAAGAAGGACGAGGCGTTGGCCCTGCTCAAGGGCATCGAGCCGAAGGCCGAGAAAGATGATGAACTGCGCGCCGCACTGGCCATTGCCTATGACGTCTTGGGCGACACCACGGCTGCCGAACATGTGCTGTCGGTAGGCGAGCAGAACCTGCAGAGCTGGGGCATGCGTGCCTCGCTGCTGGCCAAGCAGAAGGATGATGTGGCGCTGCTGGCGCTTTACCAGGACATTTCGGCCAAGGCCAGCAAGCCGGACCCGGACCAGCGCCTGTTGCTGGGCAAGATCGCCGAATACCTGAAGCGCTATCAGGAAGCCGTGGACTGGTACCACGGCGTGCCCGGTGGCGAGCATCGCGGCGAGGCGCAGCTGCGCGCAGTCAATGCGTTGTATCTGATGGGCGACAAGGCCAAGGCCGAAAAGGAAGTGCAGGCCATCCAGGCCGATGCCTCTCTGGATGACGACGTGCGCCGCGATGCCTACCTGCTTCAGTCCGAATTGCAGCTGCGTGATGGCAATGCCCAGGCCGAGCTTGATGTGCTGGGCCGTGGCCTGGCGGCATTCCCGGACGACAGCGCGCTGCTTTATGCCCGCGCGCTGGCATGGGAGCGCAGTGATGACGTGCCGCGCGCCGAAGCCGACCTGCGCAAGGTGCTGGTTGCCGAGCCGGAGAACGTCGCCGCGCTTAATGCGCTGGGTTACACCCTGGCCGATCGCACCCATCGCTATCAGGAAGCCTTGGAGCTGATCGACCGCGCACGCGTCGCCGAGCCGGATAATGCCGCCATCGTCGACAGCTATGGCTGGGTGCTGTACCGGCTGGGCCGCAACGAGGAAGCGCTGGTGCACCTGCGCCGCGCCTGGACCTTGAACAAGGATCCGGAAATTGCCGCACACGTGGCCGAAGTGCTGTGGGTGCTTGGGCAGAAAGAGGAAGCGCGGCGCTTTTTTGATGAAGCCCGCAAGTTGGATCCGGATAACCGCGCGCTGCAGCGTGCGATCGAAAAGTTGGGTGTATGAACGTGATGATGTGGCGGGCGCCGTTGGCGCTCGTGATGGTTGGGGCGCTTGCGGCCTGTGGCTCGGTGCCCAAGCGGCAAGCCACGCCGGTGGCGGCTGAGGTTGCGCAGGTATCGGCAGCGGCACAGGCCGCATCGCAGGCGCGGCAGGCGGCCTTGATGGCGCAGCCGGACTGGTCATTCCAGGGCCGGGTGGCGATCAGCAAGGGCCGCAACGGCGGCAACGGCCGGATTGACTGGCTGCAGCAGGGGCCGGCCTACCAGGTCAGCCTTGCGGCGCCGGTCACCCGCCAGAGCTGGCAGCTCAGTGGCGGCGAGCCCGGCCAGCCGGTGCGGCTGGAAGGCCTGGAGGGCGGTCCACGCAGCGCTGATAACGCCGGCGAGCTGTTGCTTCAGGCCACTGGCTGGGAAATCCCGGTAGCGCAGCTGGCCGAATGGGTGCGCGGCCTGCCGACATCATCAGGAATGGCCCCGGAGCACCTCGGTTTCGACGCCGAAGGCCGGCCGCGGGTGCTGCGCCAGCAGGGCTGGCAGGTCGACTATCTGGACTGGTACCCGGCCGAGCCGGGGCGCCCCTCGCTGCCGCGGCGTATCGAGGCGGTCAATGGCGATGCCAAGGTTCGTCTGATTGTGGATGAATGGGGCGCGGGCGCACCATGACCGTGGTTGCTGACGCTGCGGGCTGGTCGTACTGGCCGGCCCCGGCCAAATTGAATCTCTTCCTGCAGATCACCGGCCGTCGCGCCGATGGCTACCATTTATTGCAGACCGTCTTCCGCCTGCTGGATTGGGGCGACCGCATTGGCCTGCGCCTGCGTGAAGACGGACAAATACGCCGTGACGGGCCATCGGTGGCAGGTGTCGCCGAGGCCGATGATCTGGTGGTTCGTGCAGCTATCGCGCTGAGAAATGCCTCAAATTGCGCCAAAGGCGTCGATATCCGGGTCGAGAAGCACATTCCGGCCGGTGGCGGCTTTGGAGGCGGCTCCTCGGACGCGGCCACCGTGCTGGTGGTGCTCAATGCCTTGTGGGGCACGGGTCTGGATGAGGACGCACTGGCTGCCATCGGCATGGGCCTGGGCGCCGATGTGCCGGTATTTGTGCGCGGCCGCAGCGCCTGGGCCGAAGGCGTGGGCGAATTGCTGACCCCGATCGAACTGCCGGAAGCATGGTATTTGCTGGTGGATCCGGGCGTTCATGTGCCCACGGCTGAACTTTTTCGTTCGCAGCATTTGACGCGGGATGCCAAGCCCGTGAAAATAGCCGACTTCGCTTCCGGGACCGTCCTCGGAAATGCGTTCGAGCCGGTACTACGGCGTCAGGAACCTGCCATCGAGGCAACGTTCCAGGCCCTGTCAGGTATTGGTCGGGCACGGCTCACGGGGTCGGGAAGCGGTTGTTTCGTCGAATTTGCCACGCGCGTTGCTGCAGAGCAGGCGTTGGCGGAATTGCCGGAGCAACTGCGGGCATGGGTAGCTGCGGGCGTTGATCGCTCGCCACTGCTTGATGCGCTGGAAACGACGGGAATTGTTTGATGCAGGGGCGTCGCCAAGAGGCCCAAGGCACCAGGTTTTGATCCTGGCATTCGTAGGTTCGAATCCTACCGCCCCTGCCACACGTTCCTTCCAGCTGTAAGCGCACCGGATGTGCGAGCAAGCCGATATGCGCCACCTCTGCAGCAATCACGTTTCCTTTGCTACTCGCCCCCGCCCGAGAGAGCTGTCATGCAAGATTCCCCGAACCTGCTGGTTTTTTCCGGCAATGCCAATAAACACCTTGCGCAGAGCATCTGCAAGGAACTCGGGGTAAGACCGGGCAAGGCGCTGGTTTCCAAGTTCTCCGACGGCGAAGTTCAGGTCGAGATCCAGGAAAACGTGCGTAAGCAGGATGTATTCGTGGTCCAGTCCACCGGCGCCCCGAGTGCGGAAAACCTGATGGAGCTGCTGGTGATCATCGACGCGCTCAAGCGCGCGAGCGCCGCCTCCGTCACCGCGGTGGTGCCGTACTTCGGCTACGCCCGCCAGGATCGCCGCATGCGGTCCTCGCGCGTGCCGATCACCGCCAAGGTTGCTGCAAAGATGTTCTCGGCCGTGCATACCGACCAGATCCTCACGGTCGACCTGCATGCCGATCAGATCCAGGGTTTCTTCGACATGCCGGTCGACAACGTCTATGCCTCGCCGCTGTTGCTGGCAGACATCTGGCGCGTTTACGGCACCGACAACCTGATCGTGGTCAGCCCGGACGTAGGCGGCGTGGTACGCGCCCGCGCCGTGGCAAAGCGCCTGGATGATGCCGACCTGGCCATCATCGACAAGCGTCGCCCGCGTGCCAACGTTGCCACCGTGATGAACATCATCGGTGACGTTGAAGGCAAGACCTGCGTGATGGTCGACGATATCGTCGACACCGCCGGCACCCTGTGTGCTGCCGCTGCTGCCCTCAAGGCGCGTGGCGCACTCAAGGTTGCCGCGTACTGCACCCACGCCGTGCTCTCGGGCCCGGCGGTGGACAATCTGAACAACTCCCAGCTCGACGAGCTGGTGGTGACCGACACGATTCCGCTTTCCGAAGTGGCCCGCGTCTGTCCCAAGATCCGCCAGATCAGCGTGGCCGAAATGCTGGCCGAGACGATGCGCCGCATCGCCTTCGGTGAGTCGGTCAGCTCGATGTACGTGGATTGATGGATCCGGTCCCCGGCGTGTCCGGGGATCACAACAGGCTCTTCTGGTCGCGGAAGAGTCTTTACGCAGCGCCGCGAGGCGGTGCAACAACCTAGAGTAGTCAACATGGCAAAGTCCCACGAAATCAAAGTCGCCCGTCGTGACGTGCAAGGTCAGGGTGCGAGCCGCCGCCTGCGTCATGCCGGTGTGGTCCCGGGTATCGTTTACGGCGGTAACAAGGAGCCGGTGAAGGTCGAGTTCAACCACAATGAAATCTGGCTGGCCCAGTTCAACGATTGGTTCTACTCCTCCATCATCGACCTGAACCTCGACGGCACCATCCACAAGGTGCTGCTGCGTGACATGCAGCGTCACCCGTACAAGCAGCTGGTCATGCACCTGGATTTCCAGCGCGTGAACGAAAATGAAGTGCTGCACGCTTCGGTGCCGCTGACCTTCATCAACGAAGACACCTCGCCGGCTGGCAAGGCTGCCGACGTTCTGGTCACCCACGAACTGAAGGAAGTGGCGATTGCCTGCTTGCCGAAGGACCTGCCGGAGTCGATCGAAGTCGACCTGGGCGAGCTGAAGGCTGGTGACATCATCTACCTGTCGGGCCTGAAGCTGCCGGCTGGCGTGGAAATTCCGGCACTGAAGCTGGGCAAGGGCCATGACGACGCAGTTGTCATCGCCAAGACCGCCGCTGCAGAAGAAGCAGCAGCCGAGTAATCGGCTATGTTGCGCCCGCTCTTCGGAGCGGGCGCAGCAGGTGTATCTGACAGATGACTGGCTTGCGATTGATCGTTGGTCTCGGCAACCCCGGACCCGAACACGCCCGAACCCGGCACAACGCTGGGTTTCATTTCGTTGAGGCCCTGGCAGAGCGGCAGGGCGCGCGCTGGGCGCTGGAAAGCAAATTGTTTGGCGAAGTCGCCAAGGTCGAGATTGCTGGGCAGCCGGTATGGCTGTTGAAGCCGGCCACCTACATGAATCTTGCCGGCAAATCGGTCACCGCCGCACAGCGGTTCTGGAAGATCGAGCCGGAAGAAACCCTGATTGCACACGACGAACTGGACATGCCGCCCGGCGTGGCCCGGCTCAAGTTCGATGGCGGTCATGGCGGCCAGAACGGCCTGCGTGACACCATCCGTCTGCTCGGTCACGGCAAGTTCCACCGTCTGCGTCTTGGCATCGGCCATCCCGGTCACAAGGACCGCGTGGTGGGTTGGGTACTGGGCCGTCCGTCGCCGGACGACGCCGTGCTGATGGCACAGGCCATCGATGCGGCCATCGATGTAATGCCGCTGGCGGTAGCTGGCGATTTCAGCGAAGCAATGAAGCGTCTGCACACCATCAAGTGAGCAGGAAATGGGGAATGGGGAGTGGAACGGCGGTACGCCCTTCCGATTCTCCATTCCCGATTTTCCATTCACGGGAGTTCAAGCATGGGTATCAAATGCGGCATCGTCGGTCTGCCCAATGTCGGCAAGTCGACCCTGTTCAATGCGCTGACCAAGGCGGGTATCGCTGCGGCCAACTTCCCGTTCTGCACGATCGAGCCGAACACCGGCGTCGTGCCGGTGCCGGATCCGCGCCTTGACGCGCTGGCAGCCATCGTCAAGCCAGAGCGGGTGATCCCGACCACGATGGAGTTCGTCGACATCGCCGGCCTGGTTGCTGGTGCGTCCAAGGGTGAAGGCCTGGGCAACAAGTTCCTGGCCCACATCCGCGAGACCGATGCCATCGCCCACGTCGTGCGCTGCTTCGAAGACAGCAACGTCATCCACGTCTCCAACAAGGTCGACCCGATCGCCGATATCGAGACTATCGATACCGAGCTGGCGCTGGCCGATCTGGAATCGGTATTGAAGGCACTGGATCGCGCTACCCGCGCGGCCAAGGCCAACGACAAGGAAGCACTGGCCCGCAAGCCGGTGCTGGAAAAGCTGGCGTCGGCGCTGGACCAGGGTAAGTCGGCGCGTTCGGCTGGCCTCGATGCCGATGAGAAGGCGTTGATCCGTGACATGTTCCTGATCACGCTGAAGCCGCTGATGTACATCGCCAACGTCGCCGAGGACGGCTTCGAGAACAATCCGCTGCTGGACCTGGTGCGTGCCCGCGCCGAGGCGGAAGGCGCCGAAGTGGTACCGGTGTGTGCGGCCATCGAAGAAGAAATGGCGCAGCTCGATGACGCCGACCGCGATGAGTTCCTCAAGGATCTCGGCCTGGAAGAGCCTGGCCTGAACCGCGTGATCCGTGCCGGCTACAAGCTGCTCGGCTTGCAGACCTACTTCACCGCAGGCGTGAAGGAAGTCCGCGCATGGCAGCTGCGCGCCGGTTCGACGGCGCCGCAGGCTGCTGGCGTGATCCATACCGACTTCGAGCGTGGCTTCATCCGCGCCGAAACCATCAGCTATGAGGACTTCATCAACCTCAAGGGCGAGCAGGGCGCCAAGGAAGCCGGTCGCCTGCGTCTGGAAGGCAAGGATTACATCGTCAAGGAAGGCGACGTGCTGCATTTCCGCTTCAACGTCTGATTACATCGACGTTGCTGCAGCCACAAGGCCCCGCATTGCGGGGCCTTGTTGTATCTGCAATCTGCTGCCTGGTCAAAATTTCACCACAATTTTGAAAGCCTTGCAGCGCAAGGCCTGCGCACGGTTGTCCACAGCCTTCTCCATCCATTGCACACAGCGGCTGTGGAGAAGCCAGGTTGGCAGAGTTGTTTGTGGGAGCGGCGTAAGCCGCGAAGCTGGCATTGCCGAAGCGGCAGGCAGCTATGCCATCTGATGATCTACCTGCTTCGCGGCTGACGCCGCTCCCACAAGGCGGGCCGGCATAGGCGGGTTGGGTGCTCCCCGCACACCCCCAGGGGGGGCGCGTCTTTGGTTGGTGGGTGGGGCGCCCGCCCCGAAGCTGGTATTGCCGACGTATCGATGGCCTTTGCAAGCTGACAATCCACGTGCTTCGCAGCTCACGCCGCTCCTACAAACACGCGCTGTTCTGCGCGTCCCGGTGTGCTGGCCAAAAATTCACCATGGCTTTGAAACTATTGCAGTGCAAGGCCTGCACGGAGTTGTCCACAACCTTCTCCATCCATTGCACACAGCCGCTGTGGAGAACTGTCGTCGTCGACAGATTCGGATCATCCGTGTAGCCCGGGTAAGCGCAGCGCACCCGGGGGATGAACATCGCAAGGCAGTGCAGCGGCCGGGCGCAAGGCCCCGGGGGGGGGGGCGCTGGGCTTGCCCAGGCTACGGAAGCCTCTGGCGTCGGCAGGCCTCTGCAGGTGACATTCCTGTTTCGCGCAAACAACAAGGCCCGCCATTGGCGGGCCTTGTTGGCACTACATACGACCAGGCCTTACAACGCCTTGCCGCCCAGCTTCCAGGTGAGCTGCACGTAGTAGCTGCGGCCCATGCTGTCGAACCAGGAGGTGTCGTAGTACGGGTAGTTCGACCAGGTCGGATCCTTCGGCGGCATCTTGTCGAACAGATTGTTGACCGACAACGACACCCGCAGATGGTCGGTGATGTCGTAGCGGGCACCGGCGTTGAAGCGCCAGGTGGCCTCGGTCCATGCATCGTTGTCGTAATTGGCAACACGGCCCAGGTAGCTGCCGAACAGGCTGGCGCCCCACGCACCCTTGTCCCAGCTGACGCCGAGATTCGACTTCACCCGTGGCAGCGTGGTGGCGCTGAAGCTGACATCGAGCATGTCTTCCTTCGGGTCGCCCGGGAACTGCTGGCGGGTGTGGCGGTGCGTCCAGTTGTACTGGCCGGTGAAGCTGAAATCACCCGCGTTTGCTGTCTGCAGGCGGTAGTTGGCGGCCACATCGATGCCCGAGGTTTCCTCGTTGGCAATGTTGATCGGACCGAAACGCACGCTGGTGATGTTGCCATCGCCGTCGCGGATGACGCGTGCCAAGGCGTCCACGCAGGTGGGCGAGTTGATGTCGACCGCTGCGCCGCTGTCGGTGCTGCCCAGGCGGCAGTTGGCTTCGGTGATGCGCAGTTCCTCGCGGTCCTGCGTCTGTACCTGGTTCTCGATCCGGATCTTGTAGTAATCCACTGCCAGGTCGAAGTTGGCCACCGGCGACCAGACGAAGCCGGCCGAGAACGACTTGCTGGTCTCCTCATCCAGATTCATGTTGCCGCTGTAGACATCGAACGTGCTGCCGTCATAGCTGCCGTCGTCATAGCAATACCCGTCAGTGACACCGGGCTCGGCGGTGCGGCACTGGAAGTAGTCGGTGGCGAAGCGGGTGCGGTAGTAATCGTTCCCGGCAAACAGGTAGTGCATGTCCGGTGCGCGGAAGCCGGTGCCGTAGGAGCTGCGCAGCAGCAAGGTATCCAACGGACGCCATTCCAGACCGGCGCTGTAGGTGAATTTGCCCGGGTTCTTGTTGCCGTAGCTGTAGCGGTCATAGCGCCCGGCTACGCTTGCCTGCAGGCTCGAAGCCAATGGCAAGCGCAGTTCGCCGGCAGCACTCCAGTGGTCGCGATCGCCATGACCATCACCATAGCGCGGGCCATAGTAGGCATCTTCGGTGAGCGCAAGCGGATCGGGGTTGATCTCATAGGACTGCTTGCCGTACTCGACGGCACCTGCGAAGCCGACATCGCCAGCAGGCATCGAGAACAGCGACGCGTTGTCTACCGTAAAGCTGAGATTGTCGTTCTTGGCTTCCGGACGGAAGGTGGACATCGCCCCGATCGAGGCGAATTCGGCCTGGGTCAGTGGCGTGAACAGCCGTGCCGGATCCGGGGTGTAGATCGCAATGCCGTCATCGTCATAGCCCTGCAGCTCGCCAAGGAACAGGCGGTTGGCCGCAGCCGCCTTGATGCGCGGCATTTTGACGTCAGCCTTGTACTGGGAGTGGTTGTAAGCGGCCTCCCAGTTCCATTCCTCGGCGATCATGCCCTTCAGGCCGGTGGTCACCGCAAAGGTCTTCTGGGTGGTGGTGTTCATGCGATTCCGCAGGCCACCCACTTCTTCCGGAGTGAATTGACGCGCCCAGTTTTCGTAACGCTCGGTGGTGGCGTTGTAGAAGATCTTGTTGCGGTAGTTGCCGGACGAGTTCGGGTCATGGAATTCCCAGCCCATATGGTCGCTGGCGACATCGTTGCTGTTGGTGCCGGTCAGCAGCTTGACCTTCTGCTGGCCGAGCTGGACATCGGCAAACCATGACAGAGCGTCATTGAAGCGGTATTCGAACGAGCCATAGGCATTGAAGCCTTTGCGCTCGTTCTGGATGGTGCGGTAGGCAATTGCGCGCTCGCTGCCGCAATACGGGCCGAGGTCGTTCTCGGCGAGCACGGTGGTGCCGCCGTTGAGGCCAGCCATTGCCGCGCAGCCGTCGTCCGGTGCGATGTTTTCATCGTCGTCCCAGTTCTGCAGCTGGGCGATGAGACGCGGCAACCGGCGCTCTTCCGCAGGTGAATCCAATGTTGAATCCTGCACGCTGCGGTCGGTGCCCCAGAGCGGACGCTTATCGATCAGCTCAACACCGACGATGCCGCTGAAGCCGCCTTGGTCGAAGCCGGTGGTAAGGGTCAGGTTGTGCGAGGTGCCACCGCCGCGGCTGGTGTCGCCAAACCGGTAATCGATGGTGGTGCCGTCAGTAGATTTTTTGAGGATGAAGTTGATGACGCCGGCCATGGCATCGGAGCCGTAAACGGCCGATGCGCTGCCGGTCAGCACTTCAATGCGATCGATCATGCCCAGCGGGATGTTGCCGACGTCCGTGAAGTTGCTGCGGCCGTTGAGCGGCAGCGGGAAGTCGGCGATGCGGCGGCCGTTGACCAGCACCAGGGTGTGATTCGGCCCGAGCCCGCGCAGGTCCACTGCCTGTGCGCCCGGTGTGGATTGGGCGCCCGTGGTGTTCTGCTGCCCTTGGGTGCTGCCACTGTTCTGGCTCAGTGAGCGCAGTACGTCGGGCACCGAGGTGAAGCCGGCGGACTTGATCTGTTCAGCAGTCACCACCGTGACCGGCGCCGGGCCTTCGACCTGGGCGCGCGGAATGCGTGAGCCGGTGACCTGCACCGTGTCCAGTTGCTGGGGTTGGCCTTGGGGGCTGTTCTGCGCCAGGGCAGGGGCGGCCATCGACAACAGGGCCAGTTGGATTGAACACACCATTGCGTGTTTACGCATGAATCGGCTCTCTAATGAATGTTCTGGGATGCCCATCCGGCTGTCAGGGAATGCCGCCCAACCCTGTCTGAAATGTGAATGGGTCCACAGCATCTAACACCTTTTTTACACGCTTGACCACTGCCGGAAAGTCTGGCATTACAGCTGGAAGCGGTTACATGTGTGGGCTGGAGTGCGCGATGAAACGTAAGAGTTCCTGGCTTGGGCGGCTGGCCCTGGTAGTGGTGGCCATCGCTGCCGCAGGTGCGGCCCATGCGCAGGATTCGCGCGGTCCTGGCGCGCCCGGCTACACGTATTACGAAGTGGGTGATCTTGCTGCCCCGCGTCCCGGCAAGACCGAGCCGGCGATGCTGTTGATGGGCGGCGGCGACTGGGTGCCCGAGGCATTCCATTGGTGGGTTGAACGTGCCGGGCATGGCCGCGTGGTGATCCTGCGCGCCTCCGGTGACGACAACATGCAGAAAGAGCTCTACAACGACATCGGTGGCGTCACTGCGGTGCAGACGCTGGTGTTCGACAGTCGCAAGGCCGCCGACGATCCGGCCGTGCTGCGGGTGGTGCGCGCTGCCGATGCAATCTTCATCGCCGGTGGCGACCAGGCGCGTTACATCCGCTTCTGGAAGGGCACCGAACTCAATACCGCGCTCAATGAGCACATCCGCGCCGGCAAGCCGATCGGCGGTACCAGCGCGGGGCTGGCCATCCTGGGTGGCTACGCCTATGGCGCGCTGGACGGTGGCAGCGTCAATTCCCCGACCGCGCTGAACGATCCGATGGGCAGCGAGGTGACCATGGACCGGGATTTCCTGACCATGCCCTATCTGTCCAACGTGGTCACCGACACCCACTTCGCCAAGCGTGACCGGCTGGGTCGTTTGATCGTGTTTGTGGCCCGCGCCGCGCAGGACAAGGGGCGGGACGACATCGTAGGCATCGGCGTGGATGAGGACACGGCGCTATGTGTCGAGGCCGATGGCCGTGGACGTGTGTATTCCTTGAACGATGGTTATGCATGGTTGGTGATGCCGCAGCGCACGGCCGACCGGCTCAGCAATGGCGAACCGCTGGAATTCAGTGCTATCCCGGTAACCGGGGTAGGGGAAGGCAGCCGCCTGCATCTGGATGGGTTCAAGGTCGACAACGCCGCGTTCACTGCAATGGCCAGCGTCGTTGCTGGCGAGTTGAAGCTGCATCCCGAATGAGGATGCACGCTGCGTAGGAAAAGGGGCTTTGGCCCCTTTTTTTTTCTTGTCATGCACCCGTTGCCATTCTCGACGGCGCTGCGGCTGCGGTTGTGTCGGCGCTGTGGGCACGGGTGGCTGCGGTCACTGTTCACAGCGGCTGGCACCTGCCTAGAATCGGGTTCCATTCGGGAGTGAAGAAACATGAAGCTGACTTCTGCGGTACTGCTGGGCCTGGCGTCGCTGTCCTCGGGGGCTGCCGCTGCAGCCGAGGTTTCTCCCTTGCTGGTGATTCACGGCGGGGCCGGCGTCGAGCGCAAGGACTTCAGTGCTGCAGAGGAGCGTGCGGCGCGTGCGGCCTTGACCGAGGCGCTGCGTCAGGGCCATCAGGCACTGGTCGCGGGCAAGCCGGCGCTGGATGCGGTGACTGCCGCCATCACCGTGCTGGAGAACGACCCGACCTTCAATGCCGGGCGTGGAGCGGTGTTCACGCATGACGGCAAGAACGAGCTGGATTCCTCGCTGATGGATGGCGCCACGCTGCGTGCCGGTGCGGTGGCTGGCGTGCATACGGTGAAGAATCCGATCCTGCTCGCGCGCGCGGTGATGGAGCATTCGCCGCACGTGATGATGGTGGGGCAGGGCGCGGAGATGTTCGCTGCCGAACAGAAGATCGAGCTGGTCGATCCGTCCTACTTCCGCACCGAAAAGCGCTGGGAGCAGCTGCAGCGTGCATTGAAGGAAGAAACCGCAGGGCAGGCGCACACCGACCTGGAAACCGCCAAGCATTTCGGCACCGTCGGTGCCGTTGCGCTGGACAACCAGGGCAAGCTCGCAGCGGGCACGTCCACCGGCGGCATGACTAATAAACGCTATGGGCGTGTGGGTGATTCGCCGATCATCGGTGCCGGCACCTATGCCAGCGACCAGTGCGCGGTTTCAGGCACGGGCTGGGGCGAGTACTACATCCGTCTGTCGGTGGCGCATGAAATATGCGCACGCATGAAGTACTTGAAGGAAACGCCGGCACAGGCCGGCGATGAAGTCATCGTCAAGCGCATTCCCGAGCTCGGTGGCGATGGCGGTGGCATCGTGTTGTCTGCTGATGGCAAGGCGGCATTCCCCTTCAATACCGAAGGCATGTACCGCGGTTGGATTGGTGCCGATGGCGTGCCGCATGTGGCGATTTTCGCCGACGAAAAGATTAAGATGCCCGGCGAGTGATCGGCACCGCCGATGCCGAAAAGAAAATTCACCGAATGTGAAGATTTCTGTTGACAGCATCGGCGCTGATCACCAAAATAGCGAGCTCACCCACCCCTGACCGGCAAGGCCGCCGGTCCTAGACAAGGGAGTGGAATGGAGGGATACCCAAGCGGCCAACGGGGGCAGACTGTAAATCTGCTGGCTTACGCCTTCGGTGGTTCGAATCCACCTCCCTCCACCAGTTTTATGTTGTGACGTGTTTTCCCGGTGCGGGAGTAGTTCAACGGTAGAACCTTAGCCTTCCAAGCTAATGGTGCGGGTTCGATTCCCGTCTCCCGCTCCATTGAACGAAACGAAAAAACACGGCATAATAGACAACTCGCTCACGTAGCTCAGTCGGTAGAGCACCTCCTTGGTAAGGAGGAGGTCGAAGGTTCGATTCCTTTCGTGAGCACCATCTTGCCGATAGTGCATAACCAACCTGTTACCGAGAAGAAGCAGCCATGTCCAAGGGTAAGTTCGAGCGTACCAAGCCGCACGTCAACGTCGGCACCATCGGCCACGTCGATCATGGCAAGACCACGCTGACCGCCGCACTGACCAAGATCGGTGCAGAGCGCTTCGGTGGCGAATTCAAGGATTACTCGGCTATCGACGCCGCGCCGGAAGAGAAGGCTCGTGGTATCACGATCTCCACCGCGCACGTTGAGTACGAATCGGCCAACCGTCACTACGCCCACGTCGATTGCCCGGGCCATGCTGACTACGTCAAGAACATGATCACCGGTGCTGCTCAGATGGACGGCGCGATTCTGGTGTGCTCGGCCGCTGATGGCCCGATGCCGCAGACCCGCGAGCACATCCTGCTGTCGCGTCAGGTCGGCGTGCCGTACATCGTCGTGTTCCTGAACAAGGCCGACATGGTTGACGACGCCGAGCTGCTTGAGCTGGTCGAAATGGAAGTTCGTGAGCTGCTGAGCAAGTACGACTTCCCGGGCGACGACACCCCGATCGTTCACGGTTCGGCGCGTATGGCACTGGAGGGTGACCAGAGCGAAATCGGCGTGCCGGCCATCCTGAAGCTGGTCGATGCACTGGACAGCTGGATCCCGACCCCGGAGCGCGATGTTGACAAGCCGTTCCTGATGCCGGTGGAAGACGTGTTCTCGATCTCGGGCCGCGGCACCGTGGTGACCGGTCGTATCGAGCGCGGCGTGATCAAGGTCGGCGAAGAAATCGAAATCGTCGGTATCCGTCCGGTCCAGAAGACCACCGTCACCGGTGTGGAAATGTTCCGCAAGCTGCTCGACCAGGGTCAGGCAGGCGACAACGCCGGTCTGCTGCTGCGTGGCACCAAGCGTGATGACGTCGAGCGTGGCCAGGTTCTGGCCAAGCCGGGTTCGATCAAGCCGCACACCCAGTTCGAAGCCGAAGTGTACGTTCTGTCGAAGGATGAGGGTGGCCGTCATACCCCGTTCTTCAAGGGCTACCGTCCGCAGTTCTACTTCCGTACCACCGACATCACCGGCGCTTGCGAGCTGCCGGAAGGCGTCGAGATGGTGATGCCGGGCGACAACGTCAAGATGGTTGTCACCCTGATCAACCCGGTGGCAATGGACGAAGGCCTGCGCTTCGCAATCCGCGAAGGTGGCCGTACCGTCGGCGCCGGCGTGGTTGCAAAGATCGTCGCGTAATAAGCCTGTAGCGCCAGCAGTAACTGCTGTTGGTTGCGCGAAAGGCGGGCCGGGTAACTCGGTCCGCCTTCGCCGTCTAAGGTGATGTGTAACAGTCAAGTCATACGCCAGTAGCTCAATTGGCAGAGCAGCGGTCTCCAAAACCGCAGGTTGGGGGTTCGAGTCCCTCCTGGCGTGCCACTTGCAACTCTCTATCCAGTGACCTTGGTCGCACCAGCTACAAGAGTCGGATGAACAGCAAGATCGAACATTCCAAGTCCGCCGCGTCATCGGGTGGCGATATCGTCAAGTACGTCGGCGCTGCGCTGTTGGTGCTGGCGGGTCTGTTTGTCTGGTTCTGGTTCGCCGATCAGCCGCGTGCTGCCCAGTTGGGCGCATGGGCGGGTCAGTGGCGTGCACTGGCAGTGGTTTTGGGTCTGGTGGCTGGTGGTGCAGTATTCCTGCTGACCACGAAGGGCCGTCAGACAATTGAATTCCTTTCTGAATCCCGTTTCGAGCTGCGCAAGGTTGTGTGGCCGACCCGCCAGGAAGCTATCCGCATGACGTGGGTAGTGGTAGTGGTGGTTATCGTGCTGAGCCTGCTGTTGGGTGGTTTCGATTTCGTGATCCAGAAGCTGACCCAGTGGTTCTTGGGTCGTTAAGGAGATATCTGTGAAGCGTTGGTACGTCGTTCACGCCTATTCAGGCTTTGAGAAGTCGGTTGCGCAGACACTGCGTGATCGCATTGTGCGCGACGAGATGCAGGAGCTTTTTGGTGATGTGCTGGTCCCCACGGAAGAAGTGGTGGAAATGCGCGCAGGCCAGAAGCGCCGCTCCGAGCGCAAGTTCTTCCCGGGTTACGTGCTGGTACAGATCGAAACCCACGAAGAAGCCGGTATCCCGCGTATCGACAACGAAAGCTGGCACTTGGTCAAGGAAACCCCGAAGGTCATGGGTTTCATTGGCGGCACTGCGGATCGCCCGCTGCCGATCCAGGACAGTGAGGCTGCTGCCATCCTGAATCGCGTTCAGGAAGGTGTCGAGAAGCCGCGTCCGAAGGTGCTGTTCGAGCCGGGCCAGATGGTCCGTGTCACCGAAGGCCCGTTCAACGATTTCAACGGCGTTGTCGAAGAAGTCAATTACGAGAAGAGCCGTCTGCGCGTCTCGGTGCTGATCTTTGGTCGCGCCACCCCGGTCGAGCTCGAGTTCGGCCAGGTCGAAAAGGCGATCTGACGCTGGCCGCGCCACCTGTTCAGGTGGCGTCGCAAAAAGCTGCTACAATTTTCGGCTCCCCAATGTGGGAGCAAATCCAAGGCTGCCGCAAGGTGGCCTTTGGTGTGAATTCATAACGCGATGCCGGGACGCGTGATTCCCGGTCCGATGGGGAGCCTGTTGTCGTAAGGCGCTAGCACCCGGAGAGTACTTCAATGGCAAAGAAAGTAGTTGGTTATATCAAGCTGCAGGTAAAGGCCGGTCAGGCCAATCCCTCGCCGCCGGTCGGTCCTGCGCTGGGTCAGCGCGGCCTGAACATCATGGAATTCTGCAAGGCGTTCAACGCTGCTACGCAGAAGCTGGAGCCGGGTCTGCCGGTGCCGGTGATCATCACGGCCTATTCGGACCGTACGTTCACCTTCATCACCAAGAGCACCCCTGCGACCACGCTGCTGAAGAAGGCCGCTGGCATTTCTTCGGGCTCGAAGAAGCCGAACACCGACAAGGTGGGCAAGGTGACGCGTGCGCAGCTGGAAGAAATCTGCAAGGCAAAGGAGCCGGATCTGACGGCTGCCAGCCTTGACGCCGCCGTGCGTACGATTGCGGGCTCTGCCCGTTCCATGGGCTTGGTGGTAGAGGGTTAATCTGATGGCACTGAATAAGCGCGAAAAGGCCATTGCGGCCGCCGTTGTCCCGGGTAAGGCATATGCCTTCGAGGACGCAATCAACATCCTGAAGACCGTCACCAAGGCCAAGTTCGTCGAGTCGATCGACGTTGCTGTCCGTCTTGGCGTTGACGCCAAGAAGTCCGACCAGCAGGTTCGCGGTTCCACCGTGCTGCCGGCTGGTACCGGCAAGTCGGTCCGCGTGGCCGTGTTTGCTCCGGCCGGTGCCAAGGCTGACGAAGCCCTGGCCGCTGGCGCCGAAGCTGTCGGCATGGACGACCTGGCTGAGAAGATGCAGGCCGGCGATCTGAACTATGACGTCGTCATCGCTACCCCGGACGCCATGCGCGTTGTCGGTAAGCTGGGTACGCTGCTGGGCCCGCGCGGCCTGATGCCGAACCCGAAGGTCGGCACCGTTTCGGCCAACCCGGGCGAAGCCGTCAAGAATGCCAAGTCGGGTCAGGTGCGTTACCGCACTGACAAGGCCGGCATCATCCACTGCACCATCGGCAAGGCCAGCTTCGAAAACGGCGCGCTGCAGTCGAACCTGCAGGCACTGCTGCTGGACCTGATCAAGGCCAAGCCGGCTACCTCGAAGGGCCTGTACCTGCAGAAGGTATCGGTCAGCTCGACGATGGGCCCGGGCGTGACGGTTGATCAGTCCTCGCTGACCCTGAAGTAATTGTTTCAAGCGGCTTCGGTACCTTTGGTGCCGGAGCCGTCATTTTGAAGGCGTCGCGCGGGTTTACCCGCGTGGAGCCGTCAAAGACCGCAGGCGCGGTCAGCGCATACCGGCGACGGGCACGGAAGCTCGATTTGGCAAGGAGTCGCCGCCGGCACAGCGAGATCGCTTAATCGATTCGTTCTCGAATCACCCTGCGTAGATGGTGCCGCCCTTCTGGATTTTTCTGGTTCACGTACGTCTGGGTTCACCCAGGTTTGCACTCCAGCTCTAGAACGGCCACCACCGGAACATCACCCGATGTTCCCGGCGTCCAGGATGGATGCCGCCCAGGACCGCACACGGCTAGGAGCCGTAAGCGGAATATGTTTGAAGCAGAGATTAGAGATTCGAACGTAACGGTTGGCAAACGCGGTAATACCGCTTGCGCGAACCCAGGGTCCGAATCACCAATCCCCGCTTAAACGGAGGAGTGCAATGGCTCTCAATCTGTCCCAGAAGCAAGAAGTAGTCGCCGAGCTGGCAGACATCGCCGCCAAGGCCCACTCCTTGATCGCAGCCGAATACGCTGGCACCACGGTCGCTCAAATGACCGCGATGCGTAAGCAGGCCCGCGAAACCGGTGTTTTCTTGAAAGTTGTCAAGAACACGCTGGCCTCGCGCGCCGTTGAAGGCACCGATTTCGCAGTTGCAAAAGACCAGATGGTTGGTCCGCTGCTGTATGCGTTTTCGCTTGAGGAGCCCGGCGCAGCCGGTCGCCTGATCAAGGATGCAGCCAAGGGTAACGACAAGCTGAAGGCGAAGGTCGTGGCAATCGGCGGGGAAATCTTCCCGGCCAGCCACGTCGACGTGCTGGCATCGTTGCCGACCCGTGATCAGGCACTGGCCATGTTGGCCCGCGTCCTGACCGAGCCGGTCACCATGTTCGCCCGCGCCGTCAAGGCTATCGGTGAAAAGCAGGAAGGTGGCGCAGCGGAAGCTGCAGCGCCGGCCGCTGAAGCCGAAGCTGTCTAAGTTCGACGTCCACGTGGTTCCGCACGGAACCTCAATCCAGAATATTTTCAAAAGGTAATCAAAATGTCCCTTACCAACGATCAGATCGTCGACGCGATCGCCGAAAAGTCCCTGATGGAAGTGATGGAGCTGGTCAAGGCCATCGAAGAGAAGTTCGGCGTCTCGGCTGCTGCCCCGGTTGCAGTTGCTGCTGCTGGCCCGGCTGCTGTTGTTGAAGAGCAGACCGAATTCAACGTCATCCTGAAGGATGCCGGCGCCAAGAAGGTCGAAGTGATTAAGGCTGTCCGCGCCATCACCGGCCTGGGCCTGAAGGAAGCGAAGGACCTGGCAGAAGCCGGCGGCATCGTGAAGGAAGGCGCGTCGAAGGACGAGGCCGAGAAGTTCAAGAAGGACCTGGAAGCCGCCGGCGCGACCGTCGAGCTGAAGTAATCAGTTCCTTGCATCGTCATCGATTCGCGGCGATGCAGCTGAGGCTGGGGGCGTAAAGCCCCCGGCCTTTGGTCGTTTCAAACCGTTGTAATGCCGGGCGTGCCCGGTTGCAACGGGGTAGTGCCGAGCCATGCTCGGCAAGCTTCAGAAAGACCAACGTGGCAAGTGTCAGGCGCTGCGCTCCAGACGATGGAGTGACCCGCAGCCGATACAAGCGAGTTGGCAGTTGGAAGTAGCGGGAGAAGGCGTGCTGGTGCCGGCAATACCAGCGACTTCCAACTGACAATTTCAAGTTTCCTTACGGGTTGTGGACGCACGGCCCGCACAACAAGGTGGAAGACCTCATGACGTCCTATTCGTACACCGAAAAAAAGCGCATCCGCAAAGATTTCGGCAAGCAGCGCTCGATCCTCGAGGTGCCGTTCCTGCTCGCGATCCAGGTTGATTCGTACCGCGAATTCCTGCAGGAAAACATCGACCCGGCCAAGCGCTCCGACCACGGCCTGCATGCTGCGCTGAAGTCGGTGTTCCCGATTTCCAGCTACAGCGGCAACGCTGCCCTGGAATACGTCGGTTACAAGCTGGGCGACCCGGTGTTTGACGAGCGCGAGTGCCGCCAGCGTGGCATGAGCTACGGCGCACCGCTGCGCGTCACCGTGCGTCTGGTCATCTACGACCGCGAATCGTCCACCAAGGCGATCAAGTACGTGAAGGAACAGGAGGTCTATCTGGGCGAAATCCCGTTGATGACCGACAACGGCACCTTCATCGTCAACGGTACCGAGCGCGTCATCGTGTCGCAGCTGCACCGTTCGCCGGGCGTGTTCTTCGACCACGACCGTGGCAAGACCCACAGCTCGGGCAAGCTGCTGTACAGCGCCCGCATCATCCCGTACCGCGGTTCCTGGTTGGACTTCGAGTTCGACCCGAAGGACGCGCTGTTCACCCGTATCGATCGCCGCCGCAAGCTGCCGGTGTCGGTGCTGCTGCGTGCGCTGGGCTACAACAACGAAGAGATGCTGGCCGAGTTCTTCGAGGTCAACACCTTCCACATCAACCCGGACGAAGGCGTGCAGCTGGAGCTGGTGCCGGAGCGTCTGCGTGGCGAAACGCTGAACTTCGACCTGGCCGATGGCGACAAGGTCATCGTGGAAGCCGGCAAGCGCATCACCGCGCGCCATATCAAGCAGCTGCAGTCCTCGGGCATTGCCGCGCTGGCCGTGCCGGATGACTACCTGGTCAGCCGCATCCTGTCGCACGACGTGGTCGATGCCAACACCGGTGAGCTGTTGGCCCTGGCCAATGACGAAATCAGCGAAGAGCAGCTGCAGAACTTCCGCAAGGCGGGCGTTGATGCAGTGGGCACGCTGTGGGTGAACGATCTTGATCGTGGCGCCTACCTGTCCAACACCCTGCGCATCGATGGCACCAAGACCCAGCTCGAAGCGCTGGTCGAAATCTATCGCATGATGCGTCCGGGCGAGCCGCCGACCAAGGACGCTGCACAGAACCTGTTCCACAACCTGTTCTTCACCTTCGAGCGCTACGACCTGTCCACGGTCGGCCGCATGAAGTTCAACCGTCGTGTCGGCCGCAAGGAAGTCACCGGTGAGTCGGTGCTGTACGACCGCAAGTACTTCGGCGAGCGCAACGACGAGGAATCCAAGCGCCTGGTCGCCGCACACGGCGAAGGTTCGGACATCCTGGACGTGATCAAGGTGCTGACCGAGATCCGCAACGGTCGTGGCGTGGTCGATGACATCGATCACCTGGGCAACCGTCGCGTGCGTTCGGTCGGCGAAATGGCCGAGAACGTGTTCCGCGTGGGCCTGGTCCGCGTCGAGCGCGCGGTCAAGGAGCGCCTGTCGATGGCCGAGTCGGAAGGCTTGACCCCGCAGGAACTGATCAACGCCAAGCCGGTTGCTGCTGCGATCAAGGAATTCTTCGGCTCCTCGCAGCTGTCGCAGTTCATGGATCAGAACAACCCGCTGTCGGAAGTGACGCACAAGCGCCGCGTCTCGGCCCTGGGCCCGGGCGGCCTGACCCGCGAACGCGCTGGCTTCGAAGTGCGCGACGTGCACCCGACCCATTACGGTCGCGTCTGCACCATCGAAACGCCGGAAGGCCCGAACATCGGCCTGATCAACTCGCTGGCCGTGTTCGCACGCACCAACAAGTACGGCTTCCTGGAAACCCCGTACCGCAAGGTGCATGACGGCAAGGTCTCCGACGAGATCGAGTTCCTGTCGGCCATCGAAGAAAACGAGTACGTCATCGCCCAGGCAAACGCCCTGACCGATGCCAAGAACATGCTCACCGAGCAGTTCGTACCGTGCCGCTTCCAGGGTGAGTCGCTGCTCAAGCCGCCGGCAGAAGTCCACTTCATGGACGTCTCGCCGATGCAGACCGTGTCGGTTGCTGCGGCACTGGTTCCGTTCCTGGAGCACGATGACGCAAACCGCGCACTGATGGGCGCCAACATGCAGCGTCAGGCCGTGCCGACCCTGCGTGCGCAGAAGCCGCTGGTGGGTACCGGTATCGAACGCGCCGTGGCCCGTGACTCCGGTGTGACCGTGAACGCCCTGCGTGGCGGCGAGATCGTGCAGATCGACGCCGGCCGCATCGTGGTCAAGGCCAACGAGAACGAGATCACCGATCCGGCCGATGCCGGCGTCGATATCTACAACCTGATCAAGTACACCCGTTCGAACCAGAACACCTGCATCAACCAGCGTCCGCTGGTGAACGTGGGTGACGTGATCGCGCGCGGCGACGTGCTGGCCGATGGCCCGTCCACCGATATCGGTGAACTGGCGCTTGGTCAGAACATGCTGATCGCCTTCATGCCGTGGAACGGCTACAACTTCGAAGACTCCATCCTGCTGTCCGAGCGTGTGGTCGAAGAAGATCGTTACACCACGATCCACATCGAAGAACTGACCTGCGTTGCACGTGACACCAAGCTGGGGCCGGAGGAAATTTCCGCCGACATCCCGAACGTGTCCGAGCAGGCGCTGAACCGTCTGGACGAATCCGGCGTGGTGTACATCGGTGCAGAAGTGCGCGCCGGCGACATCATGGTTGGCAAGGTGACGCCGAAGGGCGAGAGCCAGCTGACCCCGGAAGAGAAGCTGCTGCGCGCGATCTTCGGCGAGAAGGCTTCCGACGTTAAGGACAGCTCGCTGCGCGTTCCGCCGGGCATGGACGGCACCGTCATCGACGTGCAGGTCTTCACCCGCGACGGCATCGAGAAGGACAAGCGCGCACGCCAGATCGAAGAAAACGAGATCAAGCGCGTCAAGAAGGACTTCGACGACCAGTTCCGCATCCTCGAAGGCGCCATCTACGCACGTCTGCGCTCGCAGATCGTGGGTAAGGTTGCCAACGGCGGCGCCAACCTGAAGAAGGGTGACGTGGTTTCCGATGCGCTGCTGGACGGCCTGAAGAAGTCCGACTGGTTCACCCTGCGCATGAAGGACGACGACGCCTCCGACGCCATCGAACGTGCCCAGATGCAGATCCAGGCACACGAGAAGGAATTCGAGCGCCGCTTTGCCGACAAGCGCGGCAAGATCACCCAGGGCGACGATCTGGCACCGGGCGTGCTGAAGATGGTCAAGGTGTTCCTGGCCGTGAAGCGTCGCATCCAGCCGGGTGACAAGATGGCAGGCCGCCACGGCAACAAGGGTGTGGTCTCCAACGTGGTGCCGGTCGAAGACATGCCGTACATGGCTGACGGCAACACCGTGGACATCTGCTTGAACCCGCTGGGCGTGCCTTCGCGTATGAACATCGGCCAGATTCTGGAAGTGCATCTGGGCTGGGCCGCAAAGGGCCTGGGCAAGCGCATCCAGGGCATGCTGGAACAGCAGCGTGCGGTCAGTGAACTGCGTGAGTTCCTGGGCAAGATCTACAACCACGATTCGGCCATTTCCGAAGAGCGTGTTGACCTGACCCAGTTCAGCGACGACGAGCTGATCAACCTGGCCAAGAACCTGACCGACGGCGTGCCGATGGCAACCCCGGTGTTCGACGGCGCGGCCGAAGACGAGATCCGCGAAATGCTGAATCTCGCCTACCCGGACGGTGCCCCGGAAACCGAACGCCTGGGCTTCAACACCAGCAAGACGCAGATGCAGCTGTATGACGGCCGCACCGGCGAAGCCTTCGACCGCAAGACCACGGTCGGCTACATGCATTACCTGAAGTTGAACCACTTGGTCGACGACAAGATGCATGCCCGCTCGACCGGTCCGTACTCGCTCGTTACCCAGCAGCCGCTGGGCGGCAAGGCGCAGTTCGGTGGTCAGCGCTTCGGTGAAATGGAAGTCTGGGCACTGGAAGCCTACGGCGCGGCCTACACCCTGCAGGAAATGCTGACGGTGAAGTCCGATGACGTACAGGGCCGTAACCAGATGTACAAGAACATCGTCGACGGTGAGCACGAGATGGTTGCGGGCATGCCGGAATCCTTCAACGTTTTGGTGAAGGAAATCCGCTCGCTGGCCATCAACATGGAACTGGAAGGCGGTTGATTGCGCAGGCGCTGCTGCAGTGATGCAGCAGCGCCGCCAGCACTGACTGACAGCCCATCGACAAAGATTTCCTCCTTTCGGAGAACACCATGAAAGACCTGCTCAACCTCTTCAACCAGCAGCGCCAGACGCTGGACTTCGACGCGATCAAGATCGCGCTGGCCTCGCCGGACCTGATCCGTTCGTGGTCCTTCGGCGAAGTGAAGAAGCCGGAAACCATCAACTACCGTACCTTCAAGCCGGAACGTGACGGCCTGTTCTGCGCCGCCATCTTCGGGCCGGTCAAGGACTACGAGTGCCTGTGCGGCAAGTACAAGCGCATGAAGCACCGCGGCGTCGTCTGCGAAAAGTGCGGCACCGAAGTAACCCTGGCCAAGGTGCGTCGCGAGCGCATGGGCCACATCGACCTGGCATCGCCGGTCGCGCACATCTGGTTCCTCAAGTCGCTGCCGTCGCGCATCGGCCTGATGCTGGACATGACCCTGCGTGACATCGAGCGCGTGCTGTACTTCGAAGCCTACGTGGTGACCGAGCCGGGCCTGACCGCTCTGGAACGCCGCCAGCTGCTGACCGAAGAACAGTACCTGCAGGCACGCCAGGAACACGGCGATGACTTCGACGCCGCAATGGGCGCCGAGGCTGTCTACGAACTGCTGCGCACCATCGACCTGCAGGCCGAAATGGTTCGCCTGCGCGAAGAAATCGCCTCGACCGGTTCGGAAACCAAGCTCAAGCGTCTGACCAAGCGCATCAAGCTGGTCGAAGCCTTCCTCGAGTCGGGCAACCGCCCGGAGTGGATGGTGATGACCGTGCTGCCGGTGCTGCCGCCGGACCTGCGTCCGCTGGTTCCGCTGGACGGTGGCCGCTTCGCGACTTCGGATCTGAACGATCTGTACCGCCGCGTCATCAACCGCAACAACCGTCTGCGCCGCCTGCTGGAGCTCAACGCTCCGGACATCATCGTGCGCAACGAAAAGCGCATGCTGCAGGAATCGGTTGACGCCCTGTTGGACAACGGCCGTCGCGGCCGTGCCATCACCGGCACCAACAAGCGCCCGCTCAAGTCGCTGGCCGACATGATCAAGGGTAAGCAGGGTCGCTTCCGTCAGAACCTGCTGGGCAAGCGCGTCGATTACTCGGGCCGTTCGGTGATCACCGTGGGTCCGTACCTGAAGCTGCACCAGTGCGGCCTGCCGAAGAAGATGGCGCTTGAGTTGTTCAAGCCGTTCGTGTTCGCCAAGCTGCAGCGTCGTGGCCTGGCTACCACCATCAAGGCTGCCAAGAAGCTGGTTGAGCGCGAAGAAGGCGAAGTCTGGGACGTCCTGGAAGAAGTCATCCGCGAACATCCGGTGCTGCTGAACCGTGCGCCGACCCTGCACCGTTTGGGCATCCAGGCGTTCGAACCGCTGTTGATCGAAGGCAAGGCCATCCAGCTGCATCCGCTGGTCTGTACCGCATTCAACGCCGACTTCGACGGTGACCAGATGGCCGTCCACGTGCCGCTCTCGCTGGAAGCCCAGCTGGAAGCGCGTGCGCTGATGATGTCCACCAACAACATCCTGTCGCCCGCCAACGGCGAGCCGATCATCGTGCCGTCGCAGGACGTCGTGTTGGGCCTGTACTACATGGCCCGCTCGCTGGTGAACAAGAAGGGCGAAGGCATGGTCTTCGCCAACACCGACGAAGTGAAGCGTGCCTACGACAACCGCCTGGTTGAACTGCATGCGCGCGTCAAGGTGCGCATCGTGCAGGTCGAGCGTGACGAAGACGGCAACAAGGTCAAGAAGACCTCGATCGTCGACACCACCATCGGCCGTGCGCTGCTGAGCGAGATCATGCCGGAAGGCCTGCCGTTCGAGCTGTGCAACACCGAGATGACCAAGAAGAACATCTCGCGTCTGATCAACCAGAGCTACCGTCTGCTGGGTCTGAAGGACACCGTGGTGTTCGCCGACAAGCTGATGTACACCGGCTATGCCTACGCAACCCGCGCTGGCGTGTCGATCGGCATCGACGACATGCTGATCCCGGACGAGAAGAAGGGCATCCTCGGCGAAGCTGAAGCCGAAGTGCTGGAAATCCAGGAGCAGTACCAGTCCGGTCTGGTCACCGCCGGCGAGCGCTACAACAAGGTGGTCGACATCTGGTCGCGCACCAATGAGCGCATCGCCAAGGCGATGATGGAAACCATTGGTACCGAAAAGGTCATTGGTAGCGACGGTGAGCTGGTCGACCAGAAGTCGATGAACTCGCTGTACATCATGGCCGACTCCGGTGCCCGTGGTAGCCAGGCGCAGATCCGTCAGCTGGCCGGTATGCGTGGCCTGATGGCGCGTCCGGATGGCTCGATCATCGAGACGCCCATCAAGGCGAACTTCCGTGAAGGCCTGAACGTGCAGGAGTACTTCAACTCCACCCACGGTGCCCGTAAGGGTCTGGCCGATACCGCGTTGAAGACGGCGAACTCGGGTTACCTGACCCGTCGTCTGGTCGACGTGGCGCAGGACGTGGTGATCACCGAAGTCGACTGCGGTACCTCGGAAGGTCTGACCATGACCCCGATCGTGGAAGGCGGCGACGTGGTTGAGCCGTTGAAGGAGCGCGTACTGGGCCGCGTTGTGGCCGAGGACGTGTTCCTGCCGGGCAACGACGAAGATCCGATCGTGACCCGCAACACGCTGCTCGACGAGCAGTGGGTGAACAAGCTGGAAGAAGCTGGCGTGCAGACCATCAAGGTCCGCTCGACGATCACCTGTGAGTCCTCGTTCGGCGTCTGCGGTCGCTGCTACGGCCGCGATCTGGCCCGTGGCCACATCGTCAACATCGGTGAAGCGGTTGGCGTCATCGCCGCACAGTCGATCGGTGAGCCGGGTACCCAGCTGACCATGCGTACGTTCCACATCGGTGGTGCGGCATCGCGTGCGGCTGCGGTCGACAACATCACCGTCAAGACCACCGGTTCGGTGAAGTTCTCCAACCTGAAGCACGTCGAGCAGGCCAGCGGTTCGCTGGTTGCCGTCTCGCGTTCGGGTGAAATCTCCGTGCTCGATCCGCATGGCCGTGAGCGTGAGCGCTACAAGCTGCCGTACGGTGCCAGCATCGGCGTCAAGGACGGTGCGGAAATCAAGGCTGGCCAGACCGTGGCCAACTGGGATCCGCATAACCACCCGATCGTGTCGGAAGTGGCTGGTTTCGTGCGCTTCATCGACTTCATCGATGGCGTGACCGTGATCGAGAAGACCGACGAACTGACCGGTCTGGCCTCGCGCGAAATCACCGATCCGAAGCGTCGTGGCTCGCAGGCGAAGGATCTGCGTCCGCTGGTCCGCATCATCGATGGCAAGGGCAATGACCTGACCATCCCGGGTACCGACCTGCCGGCACAGTACCTGCTGCCGCCGCGCTCGATCGTCAACCTGCAGGATGGCGCGCCGGTAGGCGTGGGCGACGTGGTTGCCAAGATCCCGCAGGAAGCGTCCAAGACCCGCGACATCACCGGTGGTCTGCCGCGCGTTGCCGACTTGTTCGAAGCACGCAAGCCGAAGGATCCGGCGATCCTGGCCGAGCGTTCGGGCATCATCAGCTTCGGCAAGGACACCAAGGGCAAGCAGCGCCTGATCATCAAGGACACCGATGGTTCGGAGCACGAAGAGCTGATTCCGAAGTACCGCCAGATCATCGTGTTCGAAGGCGAGCACGTGACCCGCGGTGAAACCGTGGTGGACGGCGAGCCGAGCCCGCAGGACATCCTGCGCCTGAAGGGTGTGGAAGAACTGGCCCGTTACCTGGTCAAGGAAATCCAGGACGTTTACCGCCTGCAGGGCGTGAAGATCAACGACAAGCACATTGAAGTGATCTCGCGTCAGATGCTGCGCAAGGTGGAAATCGTCGACCAGGGCAGCAGCAAGTTCCTCAATGGCGAGCAGGCCGAGCGCCAGCGCGTGATCGAAGAGAACGTGAAGCTGGCCGGTCGCAACGAGTTGCCGGCCCGTTTCGAGCCGGTGCTGCTGGGTATCACCAAGGCATCGCTGGCGACCGAGTCGTTCATTTCGGCCGCTTCGTTCCAGGAAACCACCCGCGTGCTGACCGAGGCTGCCGTGCGCGGCACCTCCGACGGCCTGCGCGGCCTGAAGGAAAACGTGATCGTTGGCCGCCTGATTCCGGCGGGCACCGGTCTTGCGTATCATGCCCAGCGCCGCCGTAACGCGTCGGGTCTGACCGAATCGGAAATCGCAACCCTGGCCGGTCCGGTCGTGGTCGCGGAGCCCGAAGTTGCAGCACCGGAAGCTGAACAGGCTACTGGTGAAGAGTAAGTAGTTAGATCGGCCGGCCCGCTCGCGGGCCGGCAGTTCGACCTGAACGGGGCATATGGAGATACCCCTGTAACAGCTCTGGATCAGGGCTGGCTTGGCATGGGCTTGTTTGACTGGGCTCTTGACAAGTTGCTACAATCGTCTGTCTCAGCAGGCCAAAAATTTGGCCTGCTTTACAATTTCCGCATCCTGGCCGTTTTTACGGCCCCAATCAGAAGAACCTACTGATGGCGACGATCAACCAGCTGGTGCGCAAGCCGCGCCAAGCCACCACCTACAAGAGTGCCTCGCCGGCACTCGACAAGTGCCCGCAGCGCCGTGGCGTCTGCACGCGCGTTTACACCACCACCCCGAAGAAGCCGAACTCGGCTCTGCGTAAGGTTGCAAAGGTTCGCCTGACCAACCAGGAAGAAGTCATTTCCTACATCGGTGGTGAAGGCCACAACCTGCAGGAGCACTCCGTGGTCCTGATCCGTGGCGGTCGCGTCAAGGATCTGCCGGGTGTGCGTTACCACACCGTCCGTGGCTCGCTCGATGCCGCCGGCGTTGCCAAGCGTCGTCAGGCGCGTTCCAAGTACGGCGCAAAGCGTCCGAAGGCCTGAGGAATAAGACATGTCACGTAAAGGTAATACTCCCCAGCGTTCGGTCCTGCCGGATCCGAAGCACAAGAGCGAAACCATTGCCCGCTTCATCAACATGGTCATGTTGAGCGGCAAGAAGTCCGTTGCTGAAAAGATCGTCTATGGCGCCATGGACGTGATCGGCGAAAAGAACCCGAACGCAATCGAGCTGGTGCAGAAGGCACTGGACAACGTTGCTCCGGGCGTCGAAGTGAAGTCGCGTCGCGTCGGTGGTGCCACCTATCAGGTGCCCGTCGAAGTGCGTGCTTCGCGCAAGATGGCCCTGGCCATGCGTTGGCTGATCGACTCGGCGCGTAAGCGCGGCGAGAACACCATGCCGCGCAAGCTGGCTGCTGAACTGCTGGACGCTTCGGAAAACCGCGGCGGCGCCATCAAGAAGCGTGAAGAAACCCACCGTATGGCGGAAGCGAACAAGGCCTTCGCTCACTACCGCTGGTGAGTTGAAGGGGCCTTGGAAACAGGGCCCCTGGCACCCATGTGGTGCTGCTTGTAGCGCTCTTAGCGCTGCTTCAATCCGAAGGCCGCCGCAAGGCGGCGTTCGGCCATCCGAATTCCAAGAAATTGAGAGGCTCCCGTGGCCCGCACCACTCCTATCGAGCGTTACCGTAACTTCGGCATCATGGCTCACATCGATGCCGGCAAGACCACCACGTCCGAGCGCATCCTGTTCTACACCGGTAAGAGCCACAAGCTCGGTGAAGTGCATGACGGCGCCGCCACCATGGACTGGATGGAGCAGGAGCAGGAGCGTGGCATCACGATCCAGTCCGCTGCTACCACCGCGTTCTGGAAGGGCATGGACAAGTCCCTGCCGGAGCACCGCTTCAACATCATCGATACCCCCGGGCACGTTGACTTCACCATCGAAGTCGAACGCTCCCTGCGCGTGCTCGACGGTGCGGTGTTCGTGCTGTGCGCCGTTGGTGGCGTGCAGCCGCAGTCCGAGACCGTGTGGCGTCAGGCCAACCGTTACCAGGTGCCGCGCATCGCGTTCGTCAACAAGATGGACCGTACCGGTGCCAACTTCCTGAAGGTCCGTGACCAGCTGAAGGCTAAGCTCGGCGCTGTCGCCGTGCCGATGCAGCTGCCGATCGGCGCTGAAGAAGGCTTCAAGGGCGTGGTCGATCTGCTCAAGATGAAGGCCATCCATTGGGATGACGCTTCGCAGGGCATGAAGTTCGAGTACGGCGAAGTCCCGGCTGACATGCAGGCAGCGGCTGAAGAAGCCCGCACCTTCATGATCGAAACCGCGGCTGAAGCCAGCGAAGAGCTGATGGAAAAGTACCTGGGCGGCGAAGAGCTGAACGAGGACGAGATCATCAAGGCACTGCGTACCCGTACGCTGGCCGTTGAAATCGTGCCGATGTTCTGTGGCTCGGCGTTCAAGAACAAGGGCGTGCAGGCCATGCTTGACGGCGTGATCCAGCTGCTGCCGTCGCCGATCGACGTGCCGGACGTGAAGGGCACCGACGTTGACGACGACACCATCGAGATGACCCGCAAGTCGGACGACAAGGCTCCGTTCTCGTCGCTGGCGTTCAAGATCATCACCGATCCGTTCGTTGGCGCGCTGACCTTCTTCCGTGTCTACTCGGGCACCCTGAACGGTGGCGACACCGTGCTGAACTCGGTGAAGAACAAGAAGGAGCGCATCGGCCGCATCCTGCAGATGCACTCCAACAACCGCGAAGAAATCAAGGAAGTGTTGGCTGGTGACATCGCGGCTGCCGTGGGCCTGAAGGACACCACCACCGGTGACACGCTGTGCTCGCTTGAAGCACCGATCGTGCTTGAGCGCATGGTGTTCCCGGAGCCGGTGATCTCGATGGCTGTCGAGCCGAAGACCAAGTCGGACCAGGAAAAGATGGGTCTGGCACTGGGCCGTCTGGCACAGGAAGATCCGTCGTTCCGCGTCAAGACCGACGAAGAATCCGGCCAGACCATCATCTCCGGCATGGGCGAGCTGCACCTGGACATCATCGTTGACCGCATGAAGCGCGAGTTCAACGTTGAAGCCAACGTCGGCAAGCCGCAGGTTGCGTACCGCGAAACCATCCAGCTGGCTGACGTCAAGTCGGATTACAAGCACGCCAAGCAGTCCGGTGGTAAGGGTCAGTACGGTCACGTCGTGATCGAGCTGTCGCCGATCACCGCTGAAGATCGTGCCGATCCGAAGCTGGCCGGTTCCATCAAGGACGACTTCCTGTTCATCAACGACATCACCGGCGGCGTGATCCCGAAGGAATTCATTCCTTCCGTGGAAAAGGGCCTGCGCGAAACCATCACCAGCGGTCCGCTGGCTGGCTTCCCGGTGGTGGACGTCAAGGTCAAGCTGGTGTTCGGCTCGTACCATGACGTTGACTCCTCGGAAATGGCGTTCAAGCTCGCCTCGTCGATGGCCTTCAAGCAGGGCTTCGCCAAGGCCAAGCCGGTGCTGCTGGAGCCGATCATGAAGGTCGAGATCGTGACCCCGGAGGAATACCAGGGTGACGTGATGGGCGACGTAAGTCGTCGTCGTGGCGTTCTGCAGGGCTCGGGCACCACCGGTGACGGTTCGGCCAGCATCATCAACGCGATGATCCCGCTGGGCGAAATGTTCGGTTACGCCACCGCGCTGCGTTCGCAGACCCAGGGTCGCGCAACCTTCACGATGGAATTCGACCATTACGAGCCGGCGCCGAACAACATCGCCGAAACCGTCATCAAGAAGGGCTGAGTCTCAGACTCAGCCTCTCCCTCCAAGTTTTAGCTAATCAAGGAATTACATATGTCCAAGGGTAAGTTCGAACGTACCAAGCCGCACGTCAACGTTGGCACCATCGGCCACGTCGATCATGGCAAGACCACGCTGACCGCTGCACTGACCAAGATCGGTGCAGAGCGCTTCGGTGGCGAATTCAAGGATTACTCGGCCATCGACGCCGCGCCGGAAGAGAAGGCTCGTGGTATCACGATCTCGACCGCGCACGTTGAGTACGAATCCGCCAACCGTCACTACGCCCACGTGGATTGCCCGGGCCATGCTGACTACGTCAAGAACATGATCACCGGTGCTGCCCAGATGGACGGCGCGATCCTGGTGTGTTCGGCTGCTGACGGCCCGATGCCGCAGACCCGCGAGCACATCCTGCTGTCGCGTCAGGTCGGCGTGCCGTACATCGTCGTGTTCCTGAACAAGGCCGACATGGTTGACGACGCCGAGCTGCTCGAGCTGGTCGAAATGGAAGTTCGTGAGCTGCTGAGCAAGTACGACTTCCCGGGCGACGACACCCCGATCGTTCACGGTTCGGCGCGTATGGCGCTGGAAGGTGACCAGAGCGAAATCGGCGTGCCGGCCATCCTGAAGCTGGTCGATGCACTGGACAGCTGGATCCCGACCCCGGAGCGCGATGTTGACAAGCCGTTCCTGATGCCGGTG